>CALCHA010000653.1 GCA_937901265.1 uncultured Phycisphaerales bacterium | reverse complement strand
TCCGAGACGCCTGTGAGCATGAATCACTCCGAAGAATACCAGTGCCTCTTCCACGAGCAATACTGGAAAGTGCTCAGCGCCCACCCGGAAGTGTGGGGCAAGTTTGTCTGGAACATGTTCGACTTCGCCTCCGATGGCCGCAAAGAGGGCGACCACGCCGGCCGCAACGACAAGGGGCTCGTCACTTACGACCGCAAGACGAAGAAGGACGCCTTTTATTTTTACAAGGCCAACTGGTCGGACGAACCCACGCTGCACATCAACGACACGCGCTTCGCCGTCCGGGGGAAGGATCACCTCACGATCAAGGTCTACTCCAACGCGCCCGAACTCTGGCTGTGGGTAAACGGCACTGCCCTGCCCTCGCAAACCTCCGAAGGCTTCGGCATCTTCCAGTTCGCCAACGTCCCCCTGAACCCGGGCCCCAACCACATCCTCGTTGCCACCGCGCCCAACAGCATCCATCTCCGCCAGGAAGCGCAATGCGACTTCACCTACACCCCTGGCGCCCCCGCGGAGGTCGATGTCGCGCAGGACGCCACCATGGCCGCCGAACTCAAAAAGGGCCCGCCGCGCGGGCGGCCTTGAGGGCAATCAGGGCCGGAGCGAAGATCCCGGAAATCGCGCTTCCCTCAGGAAATCTTCACTTCCCGCCCTGCCGCCGCGCTGCGATACACCCCATCCAGCATCTTCTGCACCGCCAGCCCCGCCTCCCCCGGCGCCAGCAGCGGCTTGTTGTACAAGCACGCATCCACCCAGTTCCGCAGCTTCGCCACGAACAACGCATCAAAGCTCCCATCCCCCGTGAACGTTGGTGAATAATTCGTCATGTGATCGGCGCGATCCGTGAACACCGCCGGAGGATCCCACGTGCAGCCCCCCTTCTCCCCCATCAGCGTGAAATTCCACACATCCTTTTCAATGTGCGCCACAAACGACGCCTCGATCTGCAGGATCGCCCCGTTCTCGAACCGCACCTGCCCGATCGCCAGATCCTCCACCGTGTAGGTCTTGTGGTCCCAGTTCGGCCACGCGCTCGCCACGCTGCTGGGTTTGTTGCCCATGTAGGTCCAGATGTTTCCCGAGGCCGCCACCGGCCGCGGTGAGCCCATCACGTAATGCGCCATCTCAAGGACGTGCACCCCGATATCAATCATCGGGCCACCCCCCTGCCGCTCCTTCTGCCCGAACACCCCCCAGTTGGGAATGCCGCGGCGCCGCAAGGCCTGGCATTTGACGAACATCACCCTCCCGAACTCCCCCTCATCGCGCGCCGCCGCCAGAAAGCGCGTCGAGGGATGAAAACGGTACTGAAACCCCACTGCCAGCTTCCTGCCATTTTTCCTGGCCGCGTCGATCATCCGCTGGCATTCCCTGGGCGTCATCGCCATCGGCTTTTCGGTCATCACGTGCGCGCCGCCGTTGAGCGAATCAATCGTCGCCGGAGCGTGCTGCCCGTTGGGCGTGCACACGTCGACCCCTTCGGGTTTCACCTCGCGGAGCATCTTCTTCCAGTCGGTATAGAGCCTGGAGATGCCATATTTCTCCCCCGCTGCCGCCAGCCGGGACTGCCGCAGATCGCACGCCGCCACCAGCTCGACATCGGGAAACGCCGCCAGCGTGCGAAAATGCTGGTCCGAAATACCCCCCACTCCGATCAGCGCCACGCGCAGCTTTCTCCCTTCATGCCGCACCGCTTTTTCCGTGGCAAACGATTCCGTCGACACACCCGAGGGAGCCATGGCGATCCTTTCATTGGGAAATTCGCGGACGCGCGGCCCGCTCGTGAGTCATTTAAATTTCGTCGTCCAGCTTGCATCGGTCCTGCCTGCTGCCGGGTTACTCATTTATTCCGCCCCCTCCCCCAACGCCTTCTCCTCCACCGTAAAGGGTGCCGCTCGCCCCGGCTTCACCATCAGCCGCTGCTGATAATCCATGAAAAATTCCACCTTCGGCGGATTCGTCAGCTTCGCCAGCCCCTCGGCGAAAACCCGCTTCGCCGCCTTCAGATGCGTCCGCCGGCTCACGTGCGTCAGCAAAATCAGCTCATTCTTCAACTGCGGCAGCACCTCCAGCAGCTCCCGCACATGCAGATGCTGCCCCTGCCGCGCCCGCTTCGTGTGGTCCGGCTCAAAAAACGTGCACTCCGTCAGCAGGATCTTCGCGTCCATCACCCCCGGCTGCAGCAGCGTCTCGCCCATGCTCGTGTCCCCCGTATACGCCACCAGCGGCACGTCCAGCGTGTAGGTGATCTTCTCCCCCGCCTCCTTCATCTTCCGCAGCATGTGCCCCGGCAGGTTCTGCTCCAGCAGATCCGCCCGCAGCTTCTCCCGCCGGTCGATGATCGAAAACCCGATCGACGACACCGTGTGCCGCGTCGCAAACGCCCGCGCAATGAGCCCCTTGCGCAGTTCATACTCATCGCCCACCTGCATTGGCACGATCGTGTGCTCGGTGACCTTCCCCTCCAGCCCCGCCCACGAATGAATGATGTCCGACAGCGGCCTGGCGATCTTCGCCGGACAGAGAATCGTCCCCGGCTTCATCCCCTGGAAAAACCGCTGCGACAGGTAATAGGGTATCCCCGCCGAGTGATCGATGTGGCCATGCGTCAGCAGGCAGAAATCCGCCGTCAACGCCGGCCGCGGACACTTGCCGATGTCAAAGTTCAGATTTAACTCCGGAATCTGAATCACCGATTCCTCCCCCGCCACCGAATAGCCCACGATGTGGAAGTAGGGCGTCTTGATCGCGGCCAGCCCCGGCAGCAGCGGCCACTCCCGCGGCGGCTGCGGCTTGCCCCTCGCCCCCTCCACCGGACCCGCCCCTGTACCCTCCGCCCCCGCCCCCTTCATCTCACCGTTCGCCATGACAACCTCCGCACGCTCTTCAACCAGCGAACGGCCGCCCGCGAACCCGACAAACTTCGCAAAAACAGACGCCCCCCCTGGCGCAACGTCAGACAACCCTCAAGCCGCCAGACGCCCACGCTCCTCCCCTGCATCGTCTTCCCTGTTGCAAAGCCGCCGCTACCGGTGTCCCGGTATCGCCAGTCCGAAAGCCGCCCATTCGCGACCGCCAGAGCCTAGCCGCACCCACCCGCCGAGGCAACTCAGGGCTCCGGCGCCACCTCGCCCGGAATCGCCCCATCGGTCGACATCTCCGAAATCACCATCACCATCCCCAGCTCCTGCAGCATCGCCCCCACCACCGCCGGCTGCACCTGCCCCGTCATCTTCCCCGTTTCCCCATCCACGCTGATCTTGATCGACTGCAGCATGTCCAGCATCGGTTGGATCGTTGCCGCTATGGGCAACTGCCCGGCGGCCGCCAGTTCCGCCTGCCCCGCCGCGATGGTCGATTTCAACCCCGCCTCCATCGTCTCCTTGCTCGCCTTGAGCTTGTCCCCATCGCCCCCTGTCGCCGCGATGACGAAATCCAGATCCTTCGCCCCCTTCGTCGCGCTCAGCGTGATCGCGTCAACCCCCGCAAACATCGCCTCCTTCTTCAAAGCCTCCATTCCCTGACTCGCCCCCCACACCACGGAACCCTGCTGCGCCTGCACCAGCAACTTCCCCAACGGACTCCCCGGCTCCAGTTCCCCCTTGCCGGCGCGGAGCGCCTTCACGATTGCCTCCGCCTTCTGCGCCCGCTCGTCGGGGTCATCCGCATACACCACCACCAGCGTCTCCGCCGATGGCATCACCAGCAGTCCCGAATCCAACGCCAGCGCGTCCGCCCCATCTATCTTCGCCGCCTGCGGGCCCCCCTCCCCATTGCTCATATTCTTGAACAGCGACGCCACCGCCGCCGGGTCATACTCCCCATGCAGCACCGTGACGAACCATCCCGTGTCCCCATCAAAATTTGCCGACAGCGCCACCGTCATCCCATCCACCCGCCAATCCCCCACCCGCTCCGCCATCGCCAAAATCGCCTTGGTCGCACGCGCCGTCAGCTCCTCCTTTGTTGGCTCGGCAGGCTGCATCTGGTTCGGCTGCGGCATGAACATTCGCGGGCCGTTCTTCATCCCCTCCCCGATCGACTCCGCCGTGAGCACATCCCACCCCAACCGCGTCCCCTGCAGCACCATCCCCGCATCCCTGGGCAGCAGCCACGCATCGGCCACGATCTTGTTCCGCGAATCCACCACCGGCAGCGCCCCTCCTTCGATCTGCGCCGCCGCCCGCTTCGCATAGGTCGCCACGAAGGGCTCCTTCGATCCCTCCAGCCCCTTCACCATCTCCAGCGCCCCTGCCTCCTTCCGCTCGCCCAGCGTCCGTATGGCCATCAGACGCCGCACGTCCCGCGCATGGCCGGCGGTCGAAAATTTGGCGATCAGACCCGCCGCCACCTGTGCCACCTCCGGGTCTTTCGACGCCGCCGCCGGGGCGAGAGCTGCCGCCACGCCCGGCCCCATTGCTTCCAGCTTCTTTCGGGCCTCCTCGCGCACCTTGTATTCATCCGACTTCAAATCACGCACCAGCGCCGTCACATCCCCCACCGCCGCCTCCGGCAGCGCCTCGCGCTTCAACTGCTCCACGCTCACCACCTGCTGCTTCGCCCGCCAGTAGTCCTGCGTGCTCATCGTGTCCAGCAAATCCCCCTTCGCCCCCGCCAGAAACGTCAACGCCGCCATCACCAGTTGCATCGCGTCCGGACCCATGCGTCATCCTCCATCCAAATCCCCCAAACGCCCTCCAGACGCTACCGCGTCCCGCGCCGCGACGCAACGAAAAACACCCCGTTCCCCCACCCGCCCGTGGGGCCGCTGCCCCGCCTTGCCTCGGGGGGCGCAACTCCGCGCCGTCTCATTGACGCCCCGCCCCTTTGCCCCCTACCATCTTCCACCATGGCCGACGACCCCTTCCAACCCGACCCTGCAGACGATATCCAGCCCCATATCGTCAAGCCGCTGCACCTCACCCCCGCGCCGCCCAAGCCCGCCGCCCCCACCCTCGGACCGGGCCCCACCGCCATCATCTCCGACATCCACGGCAACCTCGAAGCTCTCACTTCCGTCCTCGCCGATATCGACTCCCGAGGCATCCAACGCATCGTCTGC
>CALCHA010000652.1 GCA_937901265.1 uncultured Phycisphaerales bacterium | reverse complement strand
AGGCGGTGCTCAGCGTGTAATGCGGGCCCTGCATCGCAAAATGCGCATGCAGATGGTGGATGCCCTCCCGCCGACACACCCGATGCAGCAGCAACGCTTCCACAAAGTAGAAAAACGCCCACAGCCGCCCCTTGAGCCCCGGCCGCCGCAGCCGCCGCGCCGTCCGCCACGCCGCCATAAACCGCCATGGCGAACGAACCAGCTCCCCGACAAACGCCCCCACGGCACGCAACCCCGCCAGGGGCCCCCGCCGCACAATCACCTGCGTGTTGACTGCCTCCGCCCGATCCATGTCCGTCAGCAGGTCCCCGCGCGATGCTGACCGGATCGACACCGTCACCACCTCCCAGCCCAGCCGGCGCAGCCCCATCACCTCGCGCAGAATGAACGTGTGCGAGACCGCCGGGTAACGGGAAACTACATAACCGATACGCATCGTTTATACCGGGTCGGCGAAAAAGAGGCTCAACATCACCTATTACCCCCCGCAGCCGACGTTGGATTGGCCGGGGGCGGTGCCCGACCCTCCGCAGGCCGCGCGACCCCTTCTGACGTGCCAGCATCCGTCGCCCCCCCACCGCTCCCCGGCCCCTTGTATTCGATCAACGCCGTCTGGCGCCCGCGGCGATGATTCCGATAAAAGGTGATCAGCCCCAGCATCTGCGGAAATTTCGCGATCGTCGTGAACACCCCGTACGGCAGTGCATGCGCCAGCCGATCCCCCTGCCGCAGCCGATACCGCGTGATTCGCATCGCCAACGCCCCATACGCCAGCGGCAGCAGCACCAGCGCCCACACGGAAACCAGCAGCGCCAGCAGCACAATCACCGCCGGAACCGCCACCGCCCACACCCACGTCGAACGGAACTGCTTCCGGTAAAAAAGCAGCGGACGCCGTCCATGCGCATGATGCAGCTGCGCCAGGGCGTGACCCGACCGCCGGCTCCGCTTCCACCACTGCGAGAAGTGCCGCATCGCAAGATCATGCAACGCCATCTGATGATTCAGACGCACAATCTTCGCCAGCCGCCCCGTCGCCAGCGTGTACAGCCGCATCCGCGCCGCCAGGTCCGGCTCCTCCCCCGCGATGAATGCTGCGTTGTAACCCCCCAACTTCTGAAAAATCGACGCGCGGATCATCGCGATTCCCCCAAACTCCAGCACCGGCCCCGCCCGGCCGTCCCATTCCATGTCCCCCAGCAGGTTGTACAGCGACTGCTCCGGATGCCGCTCGCGCAGCCGACCGCAGACCACTGCCACCGTCGCGTGCCGGTCCAGATACTCCGCCGCGTGCGCCAGCCACTTCGGATCCAGCTCCGTGTCCCCATCGAGAAACTGCACGTAGGTGATCTCCGGATGCGCCGCGAAAAGCGCCGCCGCCCCCGCATTACGCGCCCGCGCCGCCGTGAACGGCGTCTCCGCATCCAGCACCACCACCGCCGCCCCAAGACCCTGCGCCGCCGCCACCGAATCGTCCGTTGAATGCGAATCGACATACACCGTCGGCACGCTTTTCAAGGACGACGCATGCACCGACTGCAGGCACGTGACCAGCCGCTCCCCCTCGTTCCTCCCGATGATGACGACGCCCAGCGTGCTCATGCAGCCCCTGCTCTCCGATGGCCTGGCGGACGAAAAAGGACGCGAATTGAGTGCCGCACCATGTCGCGCGTCTCGAATTGCGCCAGCACCGACTTCGACACCCCGGTAAACAGACCGCGAAGACGCGTCAGCACATGTCCCAGCAGCCAGAATCCATCCGCCGCCACCATCCCGAAGTAGCCAAAATGCTTCCGAAAGTACAGGTGCCGCGATTCAAACCAATAAGAGGGGAGCCGCTTCGGTGCCGCCTTTTGCCATGCCACCCCGGACGCCTGACCCACCAGATGCACCACGTGCGCTGCCGGTTCATACCATGCGGAGAAGCCCGCCTTCCGCGCCCGCCGGAAGTAATCCACCTCCTCATAGTACATGAAGAACCCATCATCGAGCAGTCCCACCCGGTCGATCACGCTGCGCCGCAGCATCACACATGCCCCCGACAACCAGTCGCAGCGGTGCGCCATCTCCTGCACCGCGCCATACACCTCATACCGCTTCAACAGCCGCGTGATCGGGCCGATATTGGCACCACGCACCAGCTCCGACAGCGGCGTTGGATCGCCGAAGGCCGAGAGCTGCGGAGTGCCATCCGGATATTCCAGCCGCGGCCCCACCAGCGCCGCCTCCGGATGGGCGGCGAGAGACTCGAGCAGTGTCGCGATCGCCCCCTCCCGCAGCAGCGTGTCGGGATTGAGCAACAGGAAAAAGTCAGCACCCCCACCCGCCAGCACCGCGCGGATTCCCACGTTGTTCGCCCCCGCAAAACCCAGGTTTTTATCCGAACGAATGAGTTCAATCGCCGGGTCCACCAATGCCGACTGCAACGCCGCAACATGCTCCGCGCCAGAGGCGTTGTCCACGATCACTACCCGATCCCGCGCCGGGTCGATCTGCGGCAACAGGGTCGCCAGGCACTCGCGCAGCATCTCCGGCGTCCGATAGTGGACGATAATCACGGCCAGGCGAAGCGCTGCGGCCGCGCTCATACCGACGCCCCGGGTTGCCTGGGAATTGGCCCCGCCAGCGATCCCGCCGTTGAAAACGGTGCCACCGGCTCGAGCACCACCACCGGCATCGCCGGCATCGTCTGCACCGGAAAACCGCGCATCCGCGGCCGCCCCGCCGGCACGTAATTGCGAACCGCCGTCAGCAGCCCCATGTCCAGAATCAGCAGAAACATCGACGGAAACGCATTAAACAGAAAGTCGACGAACTGTATTCCCAGCAGCACCGAGATGGCGATGGCGACCGTCTGCAAGTCGGGCGTGAGGGTCTTCCATCGCCGGAACGCCGCCCAGATCCCCGCACACCACACCAGATACCACCCGCCCAGGCCCACCAGCCCATAGAACGACAGCTGGATCATCCACCACGCGTCAACCGCCATCCCGTAGCCTTCCTCGCTCAGGACATGCTGCTGTGCGCCTTCGCCCAGAACAATGTGGTGGGCCACCGCGTCGAGATGGTTGCGCTCCGAGCGCAGGCGGTAGCTGAGCGACTGCTCGCGCGTCACATCCACCTGCTGCGCGGCACTAAGCAGCGCGGAGGCGTCGAAAACGTTGAAATACCGCCCCGTCATCCACACCACCGCTGCCGCGGGCAGCAGCCACAGCAGCCACCGCGAACGCAGAAAGTGAAACAATGCGAACGTGCCCATCGCGATCAGGAAGGCGGAGTACCCCGAGAACGTCAGCGTCGTCAGCAGCCCCACCAGGATCGCCCCGATCGCCGCCCACGCCGGCAGCATGTTCCATAACGGACGCTTGAACAGCCCCTTGTACCACAGCCATATCGCCATCGCCCCCGACGAGCCCATGAAGAACGAAAGCTCAATCGCGTGCCGCAAAAACCCCACCGGCCGATAATGGCTGTACCGCGCAAACTGGCCGAACGAATGCTGAAAATACCCGTACGTCAGCCGGTGCAGCTGCGGCGAAAATCGAAACTCCAGCACGCACACCACCGAATACACCACCGCCGCCCCCACAATAATCCGCATCACCTCATACACCTCCCCCACCGTGGTCACATAGATCCGCGCCAGAACGATGATCGGGAGATTGACGCGCAAACACTCGACCGCCACCGAAAGGCCATCCTTCGGCCCCAGACCCGAGGACATGGAGGTCGCGAACATCCCGCCGCAAATCCCCAGGAAGGCCAGGTCAACCCAGTGCGGCCGAAAGCGACGCACGAGCTGAAAGTTGAAAATCAGCGTTCCCAGGATGGCCCCGATGTGGCACGCGGTGATTTTATCGATCCGCAGGGACTGCGTAAAAACGATGGAACCTTTGAAGACTCCACCCTCCAGGATTTCCACCGGCAACACGAGGATGCCGATGACGTACGTTAACGTGAAGGCCGTCACGGGCCGCAGGAAGGCGAAGAGCGCAACGGAGGAGATGATCCAGATAATCAACGCAGCTTGTGCGAAATTCACAACGATGTCTCCGAAACTCACCACCGCGGGCGACACTGTGTCGCCGCGGCGAGAACGTCAACGGCAGAGCGTCCGATAGGAAAAGGGGACGTTGCTGCCGCGCGGGACGTACCGCGCGGGTTTACGAGCGCCGCGGGGGGTTGGGTTGATTTGGGGGAGAATCCGCCGCACAAACGGCGCTTAAACCCTCCAACTTGCCCAGCTTTACCCCTTCTTGCGAACACGGCTTTTGGCGGTATGCTTATTGCTATGCTCAGGGTACAGTGTGCCGTCTGCCGATCATGTGGGTTCGGTTCGATCGGCGGCAAAGGTGACGAAGTAGTATCGGCACGCAGTCGTGGGAGTCCTGATGAAAGCGGTTGTCCTTGCAGGCGGTGTTCGGTCCGGGATGGAGATTCCCGGGACGGGGCTGCCTCGCGCGTTGTGGCCGTTTCCGACGGAACCTCTTATCACGACGGTACTTGAGTTTTTGAAAAAGCAGGGTGTCAGCGAGATTGCGATCTGCGCCAATGGCAAGACGAAGATGATTGCGGCACAGCTTTCGGCGGGGCCGAAGCCATGGCTGGATATTCACTATTCAGAAGATCCGCTGCCGCGGGGTCCGGCGGGGTGTCTGCGGGACTTGAAAGAGTGGCTGGGGGAGGAGACGTTTGTGGCGATTCAGGCCACGGCGCATTACGATTTTGACCTGGCGGCGATGGCGGAGGAACACCGGGCAACGGGCGCTGCAATTACGGTTGGGGCAAAGGCTTGCAGCGACGACGCCGGGCGGCTGGAACCGGCCGGGGTGTATCTGGTGCAGCCCGAAACGCTGGAGCTGGTGCAGGCGGTGGGGTATCAGGATTTCAAAGAGCAGTTCCTCCCGAAGGTGATTGCCGCGGGGCGGCATGTGCAGTGCCACCGGTTGCGGGGTGAGGCGTTTTTGATTCATTCGCCGGCGCAGTATTTGACGGCGGTGTCGGATGCGATTCTGCGGCGCACTGGCCACGCTCCCGCCAACTATGTAGAGCGTTCGGCAGGGGTGTTTGTGCATGAGACGGCGAAGGTCGCGGACTCGGCCATTTTGACCGGTCCGGTATGGATTGACGCGGGGGCGGTGGTCGGTGAACGGGCGGTGCTGAGCGGTCCGGTGGTGGTGGGCGCGGGAGCGCAGGTCGGCGCCGGGGCGTTGCTGCACCGGACGGTGGCGATGCGGGACAGCTCGATCGGGGCGGGGTCGGAGGTGTTCTCAATGGTGCTGGCACCGAACGGGGTTCGGCAGGTGGGACGGCCGGCGATGTCGCGGGTGGTGGGCGTGCGGAAGGGGATTTTGTCGCGGATGCTGAGGCGCTTGTCGCCGGCGCGGGTGGCATACTGATCTTCGCAAAGATGTGGGGGCGGGGCGCGGGGGGCGGGGTTGGCGGTGCTGTTCGATGGGGTGGGGAGTGGGGCTCATCCTGATTGTGGGAACCTCCGATAATGGAAACGGGTGTCCGCTGCGCGCGGGAGGCGGGGTTTGCCGCGGGCGGGTGACGTTGCGGGCAGGGTTTGTCTGCAGAGGCAGAGGAGCCACGGAAGGTCCGTATCCATCTGAGGGGGGGTTGAGGACGTAAGTTCGGTAAGGGTCCGTCCCGCTGGAAGAGGCACACATGAATACGCAGTCGTTGGTCAATCGCATTGAGACGCAGAACCTGCCGCAGTGGAATCCGGGGGCGCCGGGGTACATCGGGATGGAGGGGACGAGCCATGCGGCGGAGGCACCGCGCGGATCGCTGCACCTGGGGATGGCGATCAAGCGGTATTGGTGGGTGGTGGGGCTGATCTGGGCGGGGGTGGCGATTCCGTCGACGATTTTGGTGTACAAGAATGTGAAGCCGAAGTATCAGCCGATCGGCACGGTGAACGTGGCACCGACGCAGGTGGACCCGGTGAAGGGCACGGACAGCGTGAGCCCGTTTTACACGGAGTTTCTGCGGACGCAGGCTGAGTGGATGAAGAGTCCGTACGTGCTGCAGCGCGCGGCGGAGGATCCGCGGCTGAAGAATTTTCAGTGGTTCCGCGACCTGCCGGACCAGGTGGGGTATCTGCAGGACCATGTGGATGTGATGGCGGGCGGGTCTGGCGGGACGCAGAATATCAATGTGGTGATGACGCACGAGGATGCGGCGGCGGCGACGGCGATCGTGGATTCGGTGATCGATGCGTATTTCTTCGTGCGTAAGGATATGGATGTCCACAACACGAACGACGATCTGACGCTGCTGCGGAAACTGCAGGCAACGACGAAGAATTCGCTGGATAGTGACCAGGTTCGCCTGGCGCATCTGCAGGAGGACTCGGGCGGGGCGTGGTCGGATGAGGACCGCAAGGTGCTGGGCGAGGTGATCTCGGCGGCGAAGGTGAGCGCGGCGAAGCTGCAGTCGGACCGGCTGAACATGGAGGCGCAGCTGGAGGCGCTGACGAAGCGGGAAGTGCCCGACGAGAAGGAATTCAAGGACAGCGTGGTGACGGATACGGATCCGCAGGTGGATCAGTGGATGCGGACGGTCATCCAACTTCGGACGAAGGATGCGGAGCTGGAGGCGCATCACGTGTTGCCGGCGCATCGGGAACGGGTAGCGATCAAGCAGCAACTGGCGACGCTGGAGCCGGCGATCGAGGCGCGGCGG
>CALCHA010000651.1 GCA_937901265.1 uncultured Phycisphaerales bacterium | reverse complement strand
GTCGGTGCTGGAGGCGCAGTGGTCGCCGGGGGTGGCGTCGGCGGCGGGGTGGTCGGCGGCGTTGGCGGGGCGGGCGCTGCCGGAGGTGGATTCGTTTGCGGGGTGGGAGCGCGTGGGGCCGCTGTGGCCGCTGCTGCTGGTGGCGGTGGTGGTGGTGATCCTGGCGGGGCGCGGCGCTGGGGAGGGCGGGGGCGCTGCGTGGCGGGCGGGGCTGTTGCTGCTGATGACGCTGGGGTTGCAGGTGGGGGCGTGGCTCGCGTTCACGCATTTGCAGGCGCGGTTTCTGTTGCCGATTGCGGTGCCGATGGCGCTGCTGGTGGGGGTGGCGGTGACGGTGGGTTCGCCGGGCTGGCGCGTGGTGGCGGGGGGGCTGGTGGCGGTGCAGGCGGTGGCGGCGGGGCTGCTGCTGTTGCCCGAGGCGGGGCTTTTTCTGGGGCCGAACGGTCCGGCGAACGTGCCGGCGGCGCAGCTTCCGGCGGCGGCGATCGGGGACATTGCGGGGCGGCAGATCAACCTGGATGCGTTCATTCCGGAGCAGTTCCATCCGGACCCGCAGCATCCGCGTCCGGTCCTGCTGGTGGGCAGCAGCACGGCGCTTTTGCTGGCGAATCCGGTGGTGTACGCGACGGTGTTCGATGAGAATCCGCTGGGGGATGCGCTGCGGAGCGGGGGGCCGGCGGGGGCGGTGGCGTGGATGCAGAAGGCGGGGATTCGGTGGGTGTGGGTGGACACGCAGGAGATTGAGCGGCTGCGGGATTCATACGGGTTTGACGCGGCTATTGGGAAAGGGATCGTGGGGCAACTGGAGAGCGCCGGGTGTCGGCCGATACCGATCGACCTGCCGCCGAACGTGACGCTGCTGGCGGTTCCTGCGGGATGAAGGCGGGCGGGCAGTGATTGGGGGGGAGGGATCATGGGAGTCGGGAGCGGTTGAGGCGGGAATTTTTGAAGGGGGCAAAAAATTGTCTTAAGTGAGGCGGCGTCAAGATTCTGCACACAAAATAATGGAGGGGCGGCCCGGCAAAAGCGATTTGGCTTTTCTTTTGCTCTGGAGTTCCTCG
>CALCHA010000650.1 GCA_937901265.1 uncultured Phycisphaerales bacterium | reverse complement strand
CAGTCCGTGCGGGCGGTCGAGCATGCGCTTGAATTTTTCGATAAGGGCGTTGCGAAATCCAAGCTGCTCGAGGTCGAAGACGAGGTTGGCCGAGTCGAGGATTCGCATGACCACTTTTTCACCGCCGGTGGTGGGCAGGGTGGACACGCGGATGTCGATTTCGCGTCCGTTGATGGCGACGGGGATGCGGCCATCCTGCGGGCGGCGGCGCTCGGCGATGTCCATTTTGGCCATCACTTTGATGCGTGAGACCATGGCGGGCTGCAGGGAAATTTTCTGAGTCATGAGCTCGCGCAGGACGCCGTCGATGCGGTAGCGGACGCGGACGATCTTGCCGTCGGGTTCGACATGGATGTCGGACGCCTTGTGGGTGATCGAGGTGGTCAGGATGTAATTCACGAGGCTGGCGATGGGCGAATTTTCGGAATATTCGCCGATCTGCTCGGATTTTTCGCCCTCATCGACAATCTCGACCTTGCTCTTCTCGATCGAAGAGAGCAGGCCGTCGATGTTTACGTCGGAGCCATAATATTTTTCGATGGACTGTTTCACCGCCTCGGGTGAACAAAGGACGAGCTGGATGGAGCAGTCGCTGATGCGTTCGAGGTCGTCGAAATCGAAGATGGACAGCGGGCGGGAAATGCCGACGGTGAGGCGATCTTCCACAAAGAACATGGGGACGACGCCGTAATATTGCGCTTTTTCCTTGGGGATGTAGCGCATCATTTCCGGATCGACGAGGCCGGGGCGGAGTTCCACGGAGGGCAGGCCGATCTGGCTGCCGACGATGCGGAGGAGTTCCAGGGGTTTGATGAGGTTCATCTCGACGAGCGTTTCGCCAAGCATCATGCCGCCATCGCGCGACCGCTTGAGCGCCGCATCGAGCTGATCCTGCGTGATGCGGCCCGTGCCGGTCAGCAGTTCTCCGAGTTTGAATTTGCGTTTTACTTCAGGCATGTCGACCGCTCCCCGTTGTGCAGTGAACGGCGAACCGGGTATCGAGCCGCGTGGCCATCAGGATGTCCTGGATCAGTTCGGTCGGATCGGCGAGGCGCAGTTTCATTCCCAGCCCCGAGAGCCGCTCCTGCACGCCGACCAGCCACCCAAGGCCGGCAGAATCAATACCCTGCACGTTGCCCAACGCCATGTCGATCACGTCGGGTTTTTCGGCGATGGCCTGTTCCATCAGCCGCTCGAGGTTGCCCAGCGTGCGCTGAGTGATGAATTGCGGCGCGGCGATAACCGCCGGCCGTAACTCGGGTTCCACGTTGCGTACCATCGGTGCCTCCTGGAGAGTGTGACACCGGCCACGACGCCGGTAGACAAATGCACACTCCGCTTGGCATATCGGACACGCCCCGCGACAACTCAATCAGGAATCTGAAATTATCCTTCCCCCCGGCCCTTTACCGCTGATGCGAGTGCGCCACCACAATCGCGATAATCACGGCCACGATCAGCCCCGCCAACACCGCCAGGGTGATCTTGATCCAACTGTAGGGACGGTCCCCGCTGACCTCGCCCGTCCGCGCGTTCACAAGAATGCGGAAGGTCTTGCTCTGATACCGATAAACCGCCAGCCAGAGTGGCAGTAAAATGTGTTTGTAGGTCACGCCGACGTGTTGGGTGTGCACGGAGGTGATCTGCTGGTGGTCGCCGCCGATGTTGACGCGGATGAGCGAGCGGATGCCCGCGTCCATGATTCCCTGGGCCGTCTGAAAGCCATCCCCCAGCGACACGACGTAGCGTTCCGTTTTGAAGCCGGCGAGGTACTCCGATTTGAACCCGGTGAGTCCCTGGAGATCCCAGGGTTCGAGCGCATCGACCGATGGCCGGGGCAGGGACGTGGACGCACAGACAAGGACATCATCAAAAAAGTGATCGACCTCGCCGGAGACGTAGGTCCAGCGTGTCCGCCGCACCTGCCGGGTCTGGGAGCGGCCCTCTGAGTCGGTGTAATACTCGGTCTCCCAGTAATCATCGCCGCGCATGCCGGTGTACTGGGAATAGGTCATTGAATCGTAGGTCCAGAAGGGCATGTAAACGCCCGATAGCTGGCCCAGGTTGGCCATTTTTTTGAGGTTGTTGGGAGCGAACCAGCGGGACGCGATCCACTGGTTGAAGGCCTTGACGGCGTCGCGCTGCGCCACCTTGAAGGGCAGGAGCGACTCCGGGCAGATCATCGTGGCCGCGGCGGTGCGCGGAACGTTCTCGAGGTGGGTCGCACAAAACGGGCAGGCGGCGGTCTCCACGTTGTCTTCGAGCAGGACCATTGCCCCGCAGCCGGGACAGCGGACCTCTGAGGAGCGTCCGGTAATCGTGCCGGTGCCTACGCCGACCTTGGAGAGGGCCTGCTGGTAGTCATGCTCCTGCACCGCGTCGGCGCTGGGGGCGATTTGCTCGACGTAACCGCAATAGGGGCACTTGAGCGCGCGCTGGGAGGGATCGAAATCGAGCCGCGCGCCGCAGTTCTTGCAGGGGAATTTTCGACCCTCGGCGGGCGCGTTGGTCATCGTCGGCGGCTTGATCTCGGGGACCGCACCCGCCGGGACGGGGGGCGGACCGGATGCCGGCGGAGTCGCCGCGGAAGCTGCGCCGCTGGCCGTGCCACGGCTCGTGACGGCCCCCGCCACGGGCGGCACCACCGGGGGCACACTGCGCCGCTGCCGCCCCGCTTCCTCAATGGATATTTTCCCCGTGAGAATCTCCCGGGCCAGTTCGCGATCATCCGGCATGGCGAGCCTTTAAGTTTGCGATCAGCTCTCGTCGAGTACAAGGAGCAATTGATCGAGCACTTCTTCCACCAACTCCCGCGGTGCAGCGCTGACGAACGAGGTTTCCCTCTCCCGAAAATCCACATGCCGAACAACGTCAGCATGGATGATGCTCTTCACAACGCCTGCACCCTTCTTCTCCGGCAGCAAACCCCCGGGAACGGCGATCTCGAAGGGCCAGCCGCGCACGCGGCTGGTAATGGGAGAAACGATAGCCATTCCCGTCCGCTTGTTATACGCGTCGTTGCTCAGCACCAGGGCATAATGCCGATCGGCCATTTCATGTCCAGCGGAGGGCGAGAAATTCAGATGAACAAGGTCGCCCCGCTTGGGAATGTATGTGCGGAAGCTCATATCAGTTCATTTCCGACGGGCGGATCATTGAATACCCCTTTGTGCGGATAAGGCCCCTTGAATCGAGCCAACGTCTGGTCCAAGGTATATTTGGAACGCCGCCGACGGCGAATCGGTCGTATCGTCAGTACCCCGTTGGAGGCCTCGAATTCGATTTCCGAACCCTTCTCCAGGTGCAGCTGCTCGGCGATCGCTTTGGGCACGCGGATACCCAGGCTGTTTCCCCACTTCTGAATAGTCGTGCCCATGAAGATCCTCCGTATATACGATGAATATACAAAAGACATCGTTCTCCCGTCAAGGTAAGAGTGGCATCCGCGATGCAATCCCCGCGACGCTTCGTTCGCGGGGTGCCAGCCCACACCACAAGCGGATAGTATCAACGAACGCCCCGGTCGTTTCTCATTGTGGCGGCAACGGCGGCGGCATGCTGGCGAAGAGAGTGGCCAGCTCCGGCACGCTCTCGGCCGCCACCCAGCCGCTCATTCCCTGCCGCCACACCAGCGTGCCGCGTGAAAGGGCGCCGCCCTGCGCCTTGCCCGCCAAAGTCGCCATGTCGAAGGGCCCCTGCTGCTGCCCATTGATGGCCACGAAAAACGGCGCGCTGCCGGGTAGCGGCGGCGGCGCCACCGGTGCGGCCCCTCCACCGCCCCCACCGCTCATCGCACTGCGCATCTGGTCCGCCATCGCGCTGCCCGCGGCGATCCCCGCCCCCAGCCCGCTCATCCCGCTGGGGTTCTTGGCCGCATCGCCGATGGCCTCGGCCGTCCGATACTGCGTGTACTTGTTGAGGTCCCCAAGCACGCCCATCTTGGTGCGCTGGTCCAGCGCCTGCTCCACCTCCGGCGGGAGAGAAATGTTCTCAATGAGAAAGCTGGTCAGCGCCAGCCCCAGCGCGCTCAGATCGGGCTTGATCACCTCCAGCGCGACCTTCGAAATTTTGTCGTAGTTGCCGGCCAGATCCAGCACGGCGATTTTCGCCTGTCCGATGGAATCGACGAATCGCGACACGATGACGTTGCGTAACTGGTTCGATATCTCGAACGTTTCGAAGAGGGGATCGGTCACCACGAGTTGCTTCAGAAACGTCGCCGGGTCGGAGATGTGGAAGGCGTAGCTGCCGAACGCACGGACGCGGACGGGGCCGAACTCTGGATCGCGCATCATGATGGGGTTCTGCGTTCCCCACTTCTGGTCGGTCCACTGGCGCATGGACAGAAAATACACCTCAGCTTTGAAGGGCGAGTTGAAGCCATACTTCCAGCCCTTGAGCGTCGAGAGGATCGGCAGGTTCTGGGTGGTCAGGGTGTAGGTGCCGGCGCTGGTGAAGATGTCGGAGAGTTGCCCTTCGTTTACGAACAGGGCGGTCTGGCCCTCGCGGACGACGAGCTTGGCTCCCATTTTGATTTCGTTGTTCTGCCGCGGAAAGCGGTAGCACAGAATGTCATTCTGCGCCGGCTCGTTCCACTCGATGATGTCTATGAATTGGCCACGCAAGACATTGAAAATCGACATTCCGGTTCTCCAGCTCGGGCGACAATCCGCGGCGCCCATCATAATCCATTTGCGCCATTGGCCGCACCATTCCGCAAGGATTTCGGCAATTTGATGGCAGCGCCGCTTTCGGCTCGGTGAGGCCGCGGGCTGTTTTCTGCGATTCGTCGGCGCAGGGTGTATATTCCACACCTCGACCAGCCGCAGGAGCCCAACGGACATGTCCCACCGTTACGAATACCCGCGCCCCGCGCTGACCGTCGATGCCGTCGTGTTCGGCTTCGATGAGCAGGACCTGAAGGTGCTCCTCATCCAGCGCGCCCTCGAGCCGTTCGTCGGCAAGTGGGCCCTGCCCGGCGGCTTCGTGCGCATGGAGGAGTCGGTCGAAGAGGCGGTGCGACGCGAACTGCAGGAAGAAACCGGCCTGACGAAGGTGTTTCTCGAGCAGCTTTATACGTTTGGTCAGCCGCGGCGAGATCCGCGAGACCGCATCGTCACGGTCGCTTACTACGGCCTGGTGAAACTCGCCGATCACGAGGTTCGCGCCGCCACCGACGCACGCAATGCGGCGTGGTTTCCCGTGGCGAAAGTGCCTCCGCTGGCCTTCGACCACCCGGCGATCGTGGAAGTCGCCCGCCGCCGCCTGCAGGCCAAGGTGCGTTACCAGCCCATCGGGTTTGAGCTGCTTCCGCAGCAGTTCACGCTTTCTCAGTTGCAGCACCTCTACGAAACCATCCTTGAACGCCCTCTCGATAAGCGCAACTTCCGGAAGAAAATTCTTTCGATGCACCTGCTCACGGGCACCGGCAAGCTCGAACACACCGTCGCCCACCGCGCCAGAGGCCTCTTCGCCTTCCATCCC
>CALCHA010000649.1 GCA_937901265.1 uncultured Phycisphaerales bacterium | reverse complement strand
GGGGGGCGGGGGAGGGCAAAATTTCACTGGCGTCGATACCTGTGGATGTGAAAGAGGTGGTGGCCGCGGAGGTGCAGGGGATACGATTTTCCGGGGCAGGGGGTCGTGTGGTGGAAGTGGATTTTGCGGTGCCGACGCGGGTGGTTGTTGAGGCCAATCGCAATGCCAACCGCGGCGGCCGGGGCGGGGGGCAGGGCGGGAGAAATGGGGGTGCGGGCAGGGGCAGCGGGGCAGCGCGTCCACCCTCGAGCTACAGCGTGTATTTTCCGATGGGCAAGGGAACGCTCACGCGGGAGGCCCCTTTCCATGCGAACTTTACGCTGAAGGCAACGTGTGAGTTGGATCAAGCGCCGGTGAAATTGACGCTTGATGGGGCGCGCACGGGGGCTGCGTTCGCGGGGATTGGGGGAAATTTCCGGATACAGAGCAACAGTGATGCGGCGAGCATTGCGTATAACCTTGAGAATCTGCGGGTCGCCTGGGGGCGTGTTGAAATGCCGCTGAGTTTGTGGCAAACGAGCGAAACGGCGGATGCGAGCGCGGCACCGCTGGCGGACAAAGTTCGGCAGTCGATGGAGATGGCTCGAACGCTGGCGGAAAAGAAGATACCGATGGTCATCAGCGACTGGTCGGCACCGAGGTGGGCGGTTGCTGCGAGCCGGGGAGGCGGGCCGGGGGGAGGAAATGGTTCAAATGCGCGGAGCATTGCGGAAGGGCAATGGCCGGCGATGTACAGGGGGATCATTTCGTATCTGCAGTTTCTGAAGCAGCATTACGGGGCGGAGCCGGTCTTGTTTTCATTTAACGAGGCCGACCAGGGAATCGATGTGAAGCTGACGCCGGAGGAGGAGCGGCGTGTGACGCGTGAACTGGGCGCAGCGTTGGTGGCTGCGGGACTCAAGACGCGCATCCTTCTGGGGGATACGGGGAACCCGTCGTCTCGGCCGGCGAACTTCATTGAGCCGACGCTGGCGGATGCGGAAGCCATGAAGTATGTCGGTGCGGTCTCGTATCATTCCTGGACGGGCGGCAGCGACCAGAGCCTTGCGAAGTGGGGCGAGGTGGCGAGGCGTTTTCAGATACCGCTGCTGGTGGCGGAGGGGGGCACCGATCCGGCGAGCTTTCGATATCGGAGTGTATTTCTGGAACCGTGGTACGCGCTGGACGAGGCCAACTTGTATCTTCGCTGCATGCAATTTTCGCAGCCGACGTCCATTCTGCATTGGCAGTTGACGGACAATTATTCGGTGCTGGCGGGCGGGCGGGGGCAGCCGCTGAAGCCCACGCAGCGGTTTTTCAATCTCAAGCAGATGAACCTCACGCCGCCGGAATCGCCCTCACTGGGGATTGCGGCGGATCGCCCCGGGATGACGGCGGCGGCGTATGGCGACGCCGCTCACGGCTACGCGATCCATATCCTCAACACGGGCGCGACGCGTCAGGTGACGGTGGAGGGATTGCCTGCGAGTCTGAGGCAGCTTTTTCCGACCACGACGGATGGCGTGCGGGCGATGAAATCCTCTCCGGCGATAGATGTGGCAAACGGGGAAGCGGCACTGACCGTCGATTTCCAGAGTTTTGTGACGCTCACGAGCGTCAAGCCGTGATGGGGGCGGGGGGGCCTGCGATGGCGACGAAGATGTCTTCAGCGACAGCCCAGACTTCGCGCGGCTGGAATGGGAAGAGATGGGGTGAAGGGATGAACCGGGGGATGGGGCCGGCGGGAGGGGAGTGCGAGGGGGGGGTCAGGCACCGAGGGCCTGGGCCTGTTCGGCGGCGCGTTTGGCGACGCCATGGCAGACGAGGTCGCATAACTGGAAAACGAGGGGGAGGCTGATGGAATAGATGGCGCGGTTTCCGTCTTGTCGGCGTGCGATGAGGCGTGCGGCGAGGAGGAGGCCGAGCTGTTTGGAGAGGTTGGCCTGCTTGAGGCTGGTGGCGGCGGCGAGTTGGCTGACGCTTGCGGGCCCGGCCTGCAGGGTCTGCAGGATGAGGAGGCGGCTGGGCTCCGACAGCACCGCGAACAGGTCGGCGACGGCTTCGAGTTGTGCCGGTTGCATGGGGCCGCCTCTGGCACCGCGCCGCAATGAAGTTGATCGTTTCATATTACTCCTTGACAATATTGCTCTATAGTAATATTGTGATCATAAGTCGTCGCGGTGTCGCACGCAAAGCCGGTGACAAAATAACCTTGGGAGCGCGTCATGACCACCAATGCCCAGCATTATTATCAGAACAGCGCGGCGGCGATGAAACCTGTCCGGGAGGCGGTGCCGGAAATTCTCAAAGGGTTTGGTGCGCTGCACCAGGCGACGATGAAGGCGGGGGCGCTCAGCGTGATGGAAAAGGAATTGATTGCCTTGGGCATTGGGCTGGCCGTGCGGTGCGAGAACTGCATGTATTCGCACGTGCAGGCGTGTCTGAAGGCGGGGGCCACGCGGGAGCAGGTCCTTGAAACGGCGGGCGTGGCGGTGCTGATGCAGGGTGGACCCACCTACACTTATCTGCCACGGTTGATTGAAGCCCTCGATGCACTGGCCACGACAACGCCCACGGTTTGACCCGAGAGAGAGGAGTGTCATCATGCAAGCCACGCTTATTTCCCCTGGCGAGGTGGGCGCGCTGCTCAAGAAGGGCGGGCGGTTGAATATTATTGATGTGCGTAGTCCGGCGGAGTTTGCGAACGTGCACGTGGTGGGGGCGCGATCGGTTCCGCTGGACCGGCTGGATCCGCAGGCGGAGGCGGCCCGGCGCGCGAATGAGGGGGATCCGCTGTATGTCATTTGTCAGGCGGGCGGCCGCGCGGCGAGTGCGTGCAAGCGCTTTGCGGCGGCGGGCGTGGGCAATGTGTTGTCGATCGAAGGGGGCACGGCGGCGTGGGAAAAGCTGGGGTTGCCGGTGGAGCGGGGCGGGGGAAAAGTCATTTCGCTTGAGCGGCAGGTGCGCATCGTCGCCGGGCTGTTGGTGCTTGTGGGCACGATTCTGGCGTGGGCGATCCACCCGGTATTTCTGGTGATCCCGGCATTTGTGGGGGCCGGTCTGACGTTCGCGGGCATCACGGATTTTTGCGGGATGGGGATACTTCTGGGGAAGATGCCGTGGAATCGGCGTGCGGCGTGCGGCGGGGGAGGCGGGGGATGTTGAGGGGGCATTGGAAGGCGGCTGCGGGCGCGCGGGCGACGGACGCCACCCTCGAAGAACTCGATGCCGATCTCCAGGACGATAAGCCTCAGCCCGAGGAACCCACGATCAAAAACTAAACCGTCCCCATCCGGCGGCGACGCCGGCCATGAGGATGAGGCGGACGTCCTGGGGACGGAGGTGAAACAGCTTGCCGAGGGTGCTGGCGATGCTGCCACCCATTTGAACGGCGGTTCCCTCGCGGCCGGCGGAGCCGCCGAAGAGATGGGTGATGACGGTGCCGAGGAGGACGGCGGGGGTCATGCGTGCCGGGATGCCGCCGCCGGGTTCGTGGATTTGATCGACAATGAGGTTGTTTCCGGCCTCGACTTTTTTGCCCATGGCGAGGTAGAGGGCGGAGATGAGGACGCCGCCGAGGGGCAGGAGGGAGAGGAGCCAGGGGAGGCCGTTGAAGGTGAGGGTGGACCAGCGGATTTCGGTGGCTTTGTCGAGGCACCAGAGAAAGAAGGCGACGGCGACGGCGACGCCGACGACGAACCCGACGGGGATGCCGATGAGGAGCCAGCGGGAGAAGAACCTGATCTGCGTGAGCCGGGGCATGCACACGTATCTGAAGGAGCAGGGCGTGCCGCACATTTAGAACGTCGATGGGCACACGGATGATGGCCAGGAATTCTCAAGTAACTTTACCCATTCGCTCATTCGCTCCGCAGTTGTTTAAGTAACTTGTACTTGGGGCGATGGCGGTGTATGAAACCCGTCGTTGCCTTAAGATGACTTGTTGCTGTTGAAAAAATGTGAGTATTGTGGAAATTTCCACGCGTCGCATGCGAGCGGCACGGGTTGGTGACAGGTATTTTCTCGCATGACAGTCGATAGTGGAGACCGAGATGCGGCGAAACGTTGGAATTTTTCTGGTGGCGGCACTGCTTACGGGCGGTTGCGCCGCGGACATGAAGGCCAAGGATGGCAGTGGCAAGGCGAGTGTGCGTTCGGCGTCGAAGCCGGCGATCGCTGCGGCGACCCATGAGCCGCCGGGCATCCCGGCGGGCTGGTCGGATGGCTATGTGTACGCCAACGGCATCCGCATCCACTATTACCATGCGGTTCCGGCGCCGGGAAAGCCGGTGATCGTGATGTGTCATGGCGTGACGGACAATGGCCTGTGCTGGACGACGCTGGCGTGGAAGCTGCAGGATTCGTACGACATTTACATGCTGGACGCGCGTGGCCACGGACTGTCCGACCCGAATACGGCGTCGGATGACCGGGACACCATGGTGAAGGATGTGGTGGGCGCGGTGCACGCCCTCCAGCTCGACAGGCCGATCCTGATGGGTCACTCGATGGGCGCGGCCACGGTGATGCGGGTCGGAGCGGAATATCCCGATCTGGCGTCGGCGATCATCATGCTGGATCCGGGCCTTCCGGGGGTCGGGGGTCCGGGCGGGCGCGGCGGCCGCGGCGGAGCCCCCGCCACCGCACCGGGAGCGCCCAGTGGCGGACCGGCAGTGGCCAATGGCGGCCGTGGAGCGGCGCGTGGCGGGAGTACCGCGGCGGCGGCTCCCGGGCGGTTTTCTCTGACGATGTTCGGTACGCCCGAAGCGCTGGTGGCGCAGAACAATCACAGCTATGCAGACCTGGTGGCCATCGCTCACCGGGACAATCCGAAGTGGGACATGGTGGATTGCGAGTATTGGGCACTCTCGAAGAAGCAATATCACGGGACCTACACCCAGCAATCGCGGCAGGCGGTGTCGGGCACGATGGGCACGGGCAACGCCTTGGCGGAGATCACCGTGCCGGCGCTGATCCTCAAGGCCGACGCTCCGCCCGCGACGCGCAAGGCGAATGAAGAGGCGGCGAAGGTGATGAAGCACGGCCGGCTGGTGACGATTGACGGCGCGGCCCACAATCTGCATCACGACCAGCTGGCGCGGACGGTGGAAGTACTCAAGGAATTCCTGCCGACGGTGAAGTGATCGTCAGGAGCGGCGGCACCGCTGCTCCTGGGTCCCTGCGTGAGCTCCTGTGATGGGGTGAATCGTTCTGTCCTTCGCCTTATCACAGGGGGTTCACTTTTACGCAGATGGATGGAATACGCGTCGCCTGCGCGAAGGGCATTGAGGGATCCGGACGAGGGTTCAGAGCGTCTGGAGAAGGGTTCGCCAGTGGCCGTGGGCGGAGGCGACGTCGGGGGATTCGTGCAGGTCGCGGAAGTAGTCGCGTTGGAAGGGGGTGCCCTCTTCGGCGGGGGTGAGGAGGGTTTTGGTTTGGGCGATGAGGGCGTCAGCTTCGGCGGGCGGTCGCGGGGTTCTGGAGGCGAGAAATTCGTCGATTTGCGAGATGGTCGCGGTGAGCGGGCGGAGCCAGGCGAACCAAGGGTCGTTGATCACGAGCTGCAGGACGTTGCCGGGGGCACCCATGGACCCATGCTGGGCCTCATAACGACGGCGATCATGGTCGAGAAGTTCCTTGTGGAGCGCGAGGAGTGTGGCGTGGAGGCGGTTCAGGGTGTCGCGGAGGGCGGGCGGGATGGGGTTGAGGGGGGGTGGCATAGGGGGGTGTCCTTGATGCAGGGGGTTGGAAGATGCGGAAGCTGTGTCATCTTAGGCGGGGATTGTGGGAATCTCTCCGCGGGGCTTGCCGGGGGAGCTGCGTCGAACGTCTTCTCGCTCCGAGGAGCGAGGGTGCGAGCGCAAGATTCCACAGGTCTTTGACCAGGATCGGAAACGTCCTCCTTCGAGAGTCCAGACTTCAACACGAAGTGGCGAAGGACTACGAAGTTCACGAAGAGGTCTGTCTGAGCTTGGTGAGGTTTCTTTGAAAGCGTTCCATTGCTGGATGGAACACGCGCTTTGGAGGTTGGGTGTGGGCGGGAGGGTGCGAAGGGGATGGGGTGTGGTAAACTGTGGGGCGAACGTGTGAGGATGGGCGCATGAAGATATTGATCCTGGGGGGGACGAAGTTTGTTGGGCCGTGGATTGTGCGGCAGCTTGCGGCGGAGGGGCACAAGGTGTGGATGTACCATCGTGGGGAAACGGAGTTTCCGGGGGAGGAGCGCGGGGGGGCGGGACTGCCGGAGGGGGTGAAGCATATTTATGCGGAGCTGTCGCAACTGGAGACGTACAAGCAGGCGTTGCGGTTTCTG
>CALCHA010000648.1 GCA_937901265.1 uncultured Phycisphaerales bacterium | reverse complement strand
CCGCCGGCGGCTCCCTCACCCGTGCCGACAGTGACGTGGCGAGCGATCGGACCCGCCGAGCCGGCCGTGGTGCCGCTGACGCCCGTGGCGGTAATTCCCGCATCGGCGTCGGCGTCAGCACCGGCAATGCTGGCGGAGACGTTGCCGGCAACGGTCCCCGCAACAGTGCCCGCGACGATTGCCGCCGAGACGTTGCCCGCGGCCACAGCGCCCGTGACCACCCTTCCCGCCATGCCGACAACGGCACCAGCGGCGACGGAACCCTGACGGCTGGAAGGGTTACTGCCGGCTGGGCCGCTGCGTCGTCGCGGGCGCGGGGAGCTGGTAGGTGAGCTTGCGCAGGACCAGCGAAGGCAGGGCAGGCGGGGTGGTGGGGTGCAACCAGCGTTCGGGAAATCGCGGCAGTTCCCAGGCAGGGCGAGCGACGCTCAGGAGGGGCGGGCCGGGAAGCAAATGGAGCGGCCCAAGAAGGTCGCGGGTGCTGGTCTGGTCGGAATCGATCATGTAGGCGACGTGATTCTCCAGAGCGGGGCCGAGCTGGGTGGCGAGATCGGGTGGCGGGGAATCGTTGATCGGCATGAGGAAGTGGAGCTCGGGAGCGAAGGCTTCAAAGGTGAGGCCATCGTCGGTGATGATCAGGGCGTGGGGCGGCAGATGCGCGTGGAGCTGACTCGCCATGGCCGCGAAGGGAACGTAGCGGCCATGGTCGATGGCGGCAAGGAAGTCGCTGCAGTGCTGGCGGTAGATCAGCCCGGCGAGGCGGAAGGTGTTGGGAAGCAGCCAGAAGGCGAGGCAGAGGGTCAGGCCGCTGGCGGCGAATCGCGGGCGGCGGCCGAGGACGAGGGCGAGTTGCAGGAAACCCAGCGCCAGAAAGGGCAGGATGGGCAGAAGGTAGCGGGTCTGCGGGTCGGGATAGACGAGGTTCATGAAGAGGTTGCCGAGCACCCAGAGGAGCCAGAGGGGGCGGTGGCGCACGGCGACGAGGGCGGCACCGAAGAGCAGCAGCGCGAGAGGAACCGAAAGCCAACGGCCGGCGGAGAGACCGAAGGCGGCCTCGACGGTGGTGGGGCCAAGGATCTGGGGAAGGGTGCGGGTGAGCATGAGGTGGAGGGTGTGCAGCGGTTGGCGGAGGAGGACTTTGACGAGCCAGGCCTCGTGGGCTTCAGTGCCATGGGAGGCGCGGGGATCGAAGAGATAAAAGAGCGCGAGCGAGGCGGCGACCAGCGCCATGGCCAGGAGGGCAGGCTTGCGGAGGGTGCGGTTGCGCAGGGCCCGCCAGGCGAGGACCACGAGCATGGCGAGCATGAGGGCCCAGGTGACCGGGCGCATGATCGCGCCGAGCCAGAGCCCGGCGAAAAGCAGGAGGAGCCAGGCGGCGCGATGCTTGGGCGAGAGGCGGGGTTGCGCGAGGGCCTCGAAAGCGGTGAGAGCGGCGATCATGCCGAGGTAGCCGGGCATGTCGGTCAGCAGTTCCACGAGGTAGGCATTGAAGGTGAAGGCGATGCCGACCAGCAGGGTGGCGGCGACGGCATGGGGCCGCGGCATGCGGAAGCGCAGGAGGCGGTAGGTGAGCGCCAGCGCCGCCAGGCCGGAGGCGAAGATGAGGGCGATCACCGGCCAGAGAGTTCCCGGGCCAAGGAGGCGGAAGGATGCGGCGATCAGCAGCGGCAGGCCGAAGTGGGCGTTGGCGCGGTCCCAGCCGACGGAGTGGTAGCCCTGGCCGGAGGCGATGCCGCGCGCCAGCGAGACGTAGAGGGTGGAATCGTTGCCCAATCGCCAGCGGCCATTAAAGGTCAGGAGCAGGGCGAGGGCGAGCAGTGCGAAGAGCAGGTGGCGGCGGCGATCGACGAAGGCGAGCAAGCGGTCGGCAGGGGTGGTGATCATGGGCGGGCCCCGCAACGCTCGACGACTTCGGCGAAAAGCTGCGCGTGGCGGCGGGCCGAGGTGTCCCAGGAGAACTGCGTGGCCCGTTCGCGGCCGCGGGCGATGAGGCGGTCGCGCCAGACCCCGCCAAGAATGGCGGCCTGCATGTGGGTCGCCCAGGCGGGGAGGTCGTTGAGGGGCAGCAGTTCGGCGGCGCCGGAGGCGACTTCGCAAAAGGGGGCGATGTCGGAACAGACGACGGGGCAGCCGGCGGCCATGGCCTCCAGGAGCGGCAGGCCGAAGCCTTCGTAGAAGGAGGGTTGAAAGAGTGCCGCGGCATGCCCGATGGCGGCCGCGAGGTCGCTGTCGGAAAGGTAGCCGGTGATAAGCACTTCGTCGGCGAGGGGGTGGTGGACGAGCGATTGCCAGAAATCCCGGTGGCCCCATCCGGGTGGCCCGGCGAGGATCAACGGATGAGCGCGTCGCATGTCGGGGGGAAGCAGGCCGAAGGCATTGAGGAGCAGGTTGAGATTTTTTCGCGGCTCCAGCGTGCCGACGGAGAGCAGGTAATGTTCCGGGAAGCCGGGCGGTCGCTCGGTGGCCGGGGGGAGCATGCGGGCGGCGTTGGGGATGACGGTGATGCGTTCCGCGGGGACGCCGAGCAGGTGGAGCATGCGGTCGCGGGTGAAGTCGGAGACGGTGACCCAGTGGGCGGTGCGTTTGATGGCGGCGGGCAGATAGCGTTTCCAGCGCTCGACGCGTCCCGGGGGGTGCCACTGCGGGTGCTCCAGGACGGAGAGGTCATGGAGCGTGGCGATCATCGGCAGGGAGGAACTGGGGCAGAGATTGTTGGGCTGAAAGACGGCGGCGTAATTTTTGAAGCGTGCTTCGAGGGTAAAGGCGGCGCGGTACCCGCGGAGGAGCAGGTCGCTGCGTCGCCCGTGGTCGCGCGGCGGGCCCTGGTCCTGGAGGAGGTGGCGCAAGGGGCGCAGGCGCGGCGGTGCGGGCGTGGCCTTGGGGGAAGCGGTCGCGGGTCGGCCATGGTGGCGAAACCCGACGATCTGCAGTGGAGCGTCGTGCGGCCAGTGGTGCAGCAGCGCCTGCGTGTAGAATTTGATGCCGCCCCCCTTGTTGGAGAGGCAGTGGTCTTCGACCAAGACACGGCCGCTCATGGAGGAAGCTCCAGGGGGGTCGCAGCACACGCTGCGGAAGAAAGAGGGGAGCTTCGCACTGTAGCCATGGGCGGGAGGGGCGTCAAACGGGGTGGTGGTGGTCATTCGCGGGGCGATGCCGGTATAACATGGGGAAAAAGGCGGGCTGATCGGAGAATCGCGATGAAGAGTCGATGGGCGATGTTCGGGGCGTTGGCACTGGTGGGGCTGCCCGGGTGGGCGCTGGGGCAGGTGGGCCGCGCGGGCGGCGGAGGGGACTTGCGCCTGGCGCCGTTGGGGGAGGCGCTGCCGGCGAAACTGGCGCAGGACTATGCGACGGACATCACGCCGGAGCAGGTCAAGGCGATCAACAAGGCCCAGGTCGAGATGACGGCGGACCTGCTGAAGCAGCGCTGGTACACCATGAGTTCTCTGGTGACGCGGACGTGGTACGTCTGGGGGGAGCCGGTGCCGGGCTTTGCGCCCAGGGGCTCGAAGCCGGAGGGCCTTCGTCCGAAGCCGCGGGTCAGCACCTATCGCCTGACGATGACACGCGGATTCCCGATCTGGACGATCGAGACGGTGCCGCTGTCGATCGACAAGGAGGAGATCACCAAGAGCTTCAACCGCAAGGGGGAACGAAAGCCCGAGGCCATCGAGAACGAGTCCCTGTTTGAGCTGTACCTGCAGCAGTGCGCGCTTGACACGCGGGCGCAGGCGTTTTTCGATGTCGATGGAACCGACCCGGGGAAGCAGTTGATTTATCAGAAGGCGATGAAGCACTGGGAGAGTTTGGCGGCGGAGGGACTCACGGACAACAAGCCGGCGGCGCCGATGCGTATGCCGGCCATCAGCGATGCGGTGTATGAACGGACCAGGATACCCACGGAGCCGGATGATCGACTGCCTCCGGAGGCGAAGGCGGATCTGACCGTGCGCGAGGTCGAGCACAAGGTCTCCAAACAGGGAAACGCCTATCGTGACCTGGCCAACGGGGCCATCCGCGTGGTGCAGTATGACGCGGCGGCCGGGATGCGGCCGCGGAAAGTGGAGGAGTTCCGCCACTCGGGGGCGGGCCCGGCCTTCATCCTGCGGCTGAAATGGGTGAACATCGGCACGGCGGACAAGCCGGAGTGGTTCGCGGCGACCATCGATCTGGATGGCTACGTCATGCCCGGCGAGGGCAACGACGGCTCGGCGGGGCACATCCTGGCGAACAATGAAACGGTGGAGATCGACGTGTCGAAAATCGTGCGCCATGCGTCGCCCTATACGCCGTCGCCGATGTATAAACCTGGGCGCGGAGCGGCCGTAAGCCCCTCGCGGTAAGCGGGGCGGTGAAGATCTTGAACGAGGCTGGAGAATTGCGTTCATGGGTATTTGGCGCGTGATGGCGGCGTGGGTGGTGGTGGGGATGATGGCGACGCTGGGGCGCGCGGCCGCGCCGCTGAATGGACGGCTGCCCGACGATACGCTGGGGTTCATCGAGGTGGACCCGACGGTGGGGGGGATGAACAGCGGGGGCAGCGGCGGGGGACTGATGGACGTCGGTTTTGAGGCACTGCGGGCGATTGGGGTGCTGCCCAAGGAAGTGAGCGTTGCCGGCGATGCGCTGGGTCTGGCGGCGATGACGGGGAATCGGCGGTTCTGCATCGGGTGGCTGGACGCGGACCTGACCCCCGGGCCGCACGATGGCCTGATGTGCAATTCCTTTCAGCTGGTGTGGCTGGTCGATACGCAGGGGCGGCCCGCGGAAATGCTGCGGCGGATCACGGCGCTGCTGGATCATCTCTCGACGCGCGAGACGTCCCACCAGGTGGTGAAAAAGACCGGCGACAGCGGGCGGGAATATGTCGAATTCACCGACAGCCGCTGGCCGGCGTGGCTGAAGCTGGGCTGGGCGCAGGAAAAGGATGGCTTCATCTTCGGTTTCGGCGCGGGGGCGCTGGAGCATTATCTGGCGGATCGGACAGTGGGGGGGGTGAGCTGGACCGAGACGGCGGCCAGCGTGGATGCGGCCGCGGGCGGCGTGGGATCGAAGGGCGAGGTGTTTGCGCGGGTATACGCCTCGCCCAAGGCGTTTCGCGAGCGGTTTCCGGAGGCAATGAAGCGGACGCTGCTGGGGCGGATATTCGCGGCACTGGAACTCGGCGATGCGGACAAGGCGTTGTTCTCCGCGCGGCGCGCCGGGCGGGCGGTGTCGATGGATTTCGGCGTCGTGCGCAACGGGGCCGTGAAGGTGACGCCCTGGACGGTGCAGTTGAAGCCCGATTCGCCGCTGCTGAAGTTGGTGCCCGCGGGGGCGAAGAGCTACCTGGTGCTGGACGTCGATTGGCCGGGGCTTTACACGCGGATCACGGCGTTGCTGGATGCGGTGCTCACGGACGAGGGGGAGGCCCCGGTGGATGAGAAGGTGCGGCGGTTTGCGACGCGGCTGCGGGTGGATCTGCAGAAGGATGTGTTGAACCGTGCGGCGCCGCTGGTGCTGGTGCACGATTATCCGCAGTATCCCCTGGGCATTCCGCTGATGGTGACGGTGATTGCCTCGGCGGATGGGGCGGGGCGGGCAGCGGGCGATGTCGCGCACGCGGATCTCGACAAGCTGCTGGCCGACGCGCAGGCGGCGCTGGACAAGCGGCCGAGCGGGACTTTTCAACTGCGGACCGACCGCGACGGCATCATGTATATGCAATTCGGGCTGGTGGGCCCGGCGTGGGGATGGGCGGGCAATCGGCTGGTGTGGAGCTGGTCGCCGCAGGCGGTGCGCGAGAATCTCAAGGCGGCGGGTGCTGCTCCGGCGGGGGCGTTTGGGGGGAAGTGATGGCGGGGGAATTCGCGGGTTTCGCGGCCTATCATTGGGCGAAGGCCGACCTGCCAGGCGCGGCTGTGTTGGACATCTGTCTGCAACGGAAAATGCCATGAGAATAGCGGTTGTGGGCCCTCATCCCGACGATAAGGAGCTGGCGATGGGGGGGACGATAGCGGCGCTGGTCGCGGGGGGGCATGCGGTGACGCTGGTGGACATGACCACCGGGGAGCCGACACCCTTCGGCAGTGAGGAGACGCGGGCCAAAGAGGCGGCGGCGGCGGCGAAAGTGCTGGGCGTGGAGCGGGTGGCGGTGGGGTTAAAGAATCGCGAAGTGGTGCATACCGTCGAGGCGCGGCACCGCGTGGCGGCGGTCTATCGCCGGTTGCGTCCGGAGCTGATCTTCTTGCCCTACCCGGAGGACGCCCATCCCGATCATCTGGCGGTGACGCGGATCGGCGAGGATGCGCGGTTTGATGGCAAACTGACGAAGTCGAGCATTCCCGGCGAGCCCTGGTACTGCAAGCGGATCGTGTACTATTTCTGCACGCACCTGCGGTTCAATTTTCCGGCCAGCTTTTGCATGGATATCACGCCCTTCTGGCAAAAGAAGCTGGCGGCGATCGAATGTTACCAATCGCAGTTTTACACCGGGAAACCGGGCGCGGAAGCGGGGGCCGTGGTGCGCTATGTTTCGACGATTTCGAGTTACTTCGGCGGAACGATCAACCGCACGTATGCCGAGCCATTTTTCACGAAAGAAATGCTCGGGCTGGCGTCGCTGGAGGGGCTGACGGTGTAAGCGGCTTGCCGCGGGATTGCGACGGTTTTTGAAGCGGGGAGGCGATTGAAAAAGAGAAGTCTTGTCGAGTGCGTGGAATTACGGCATACTGCGCAGGTGGCGCCATGCTGCATGGCTTTCCCCGAACGGCAGGTGAGGAAATATGTCTGACACGATGCCCGTGGATGTGACGGCAGCGGCGGCTGCCACTCCCGCACCAGTAACCGCACCGCTTGCTTCGGTGGCCGGCGACGGCGTAACGCCGGGCCTGGGCGAGCGGCGGAAACGCAACCGCATCGACACCTTCTTCAAGACGGTGGTGAAGGTGGACGGCTCCGACCTTCATCTGAAGTCGGAAGTGGTGCCCCGGATCCGCATCCATGGCGACCTGCAGAATCTGAAAACCGACCCGATTGATCCCGCGGACATGGATTCCATGATCGAGGAAATGCTCAACCCGGAGCAGCTCCATCATTTTCGCGAGCATGGCACGGTCGACCTGGCGTATGCAATCAACAAGGTCGATCGCTTTCGTGTCAATATTTTTCGGCAGCGCGGCACCACTTCCATGGTCGCGCGGCGCATCAATCCCAAGGTTCCCAACTACAAGGACCTGGGCATCCCGGAAATCTTTTCCAAGGTTGCCGAGGTGGAGCAGGGGCTCATCATTCTGGCGGGCATCACGGGGTCAGGGAAATCGACGACGATCGCGGCGATGCTGGGGCAGATCAATGACACCAAGGCAGTGCACATTGTGACGCTGGAAGACCCGATCGAATATTCCTACACGGACAACAAGTCGCTGATCAACCAGCGGGAGATCGGACTGGACGTGGATTCGTGGGATGCGGGCATCCGCGCGATGATGCGTGAAGATCCGGACGTGATTCTGATCGGCGAAATGCGCGACCGGGCCACGTTTTCGGCGGCCATCACGGCGGCGGAAACGGGCCACCTGGTGTTTTCGACGATTCACGCATCGTCGGCACCGGGGTGCATCACGCGTATTCTGGAGCTCTTCCCGCAAGAGCTGCACGACAACATCCGCCAGGCGCTGGCGGCGAACATTGTGTGCGTGGCCTTCCAGAAGCTGGTTCCCGGGCTGAAGCGCAAGCGCGTGCCGGTGGTGGAGGTGATGTTGAATTCGCCGTCGGTGCGCAAGTACATCCTGGAAGAGCGCGAGGCGGAGCTGGGAACGGTGATCCGCAAGGAAAAGGGGACGGGGAGCATCGACTTCAACGAGATGCTGGCGGATTATGTGATGGACGAGACGATCACGTCGAAGGAGGCGCTGCTGGCCTCGCCGAACCCTGACGAGCTGCGGATGCGGCTCAAGGGCATCAGCACGATGTGACGGATGGAAGTCTGGGCGGGGCGGGGCGCGCAAGCGTGAGGCTTTCCGGGGCGCCCTGGTGGGGCGCCGGAGGGCGGTTGTGGGGCCGGGGACGGGCGTTGTGGCGGCGCCTGGATGTGATGGCAAGCGGAGACCCTCGCGGGAACAGCGCATGTTTGATTATGTAAACATCCTCTATTGGGTGATCGCGGCGGCATCGCTGATCGTGTGGGCGCGATTTTCGACGTTCGTGGCTGATGACGTTCATCGGAACCTCGTGCACCAGAACGAAATCGCGTGGAATCTGGTGGTGGTGGGCATTGCGCTGGTGATGCTGGTGGTCTGGGTGACCATGCCGATCTTCTGGCTGGCGCTGCCGGTCAACCTGGTGATCGTGGGCGCGTTCATCGGGTATTACTGGAAAGTGCGGGTGGAGGTGCTCGGGCCGGTGGAGGGGCATCTGCTGGCGGGGATGATGGCGGGGATCAAGAAAAGCAAAGCAAAAAGTGACATGCGCAGGAACGCGACGCAGGCGCAGCTCACCTACCTCCGGAAAAACGAATCGCAGTTTCCCCTGCCCAAGGCGGATGATCCGCTGGCGGCGGGCCTGGCGGCGGGGGATCAGTTGATGGTGGCGGCGTTGACGCGGCGTGCGGAGCTGATCGAGATGGCCCCGACGGATGCGGGCTACTCCTGTGTGATGACGACCGACGGGCTCGTGGCCACGCAGCCGGCACAATCGCGGCAGACCGGTGACGCGGCGATTCAGTTTTTCAAGACGCTCGCCGGGCTTTCGCTCGAGGAGCGGCGCAAACCGCAGCTGGGCCAGTTTAAGGTGCGCGATGCCGACGGCGCTGCGACGACCTGGAGCGTGCGTACCTCCGGCTCCACGGCCGGTGAGCGGGTGACGCTGCTGGCCAACGAGAGGAGCCAGTGGGAATTCCGGCTGGACGCCATCGGGCTATCCACCGATCAGCTTGCGGCGCTCAAGACGGTGACCGCGGACACCAAGGGGGTGGTGGTGGTGGCGACGCCCAAGGGGCAGGGCCGGACTGCGACCCTCTACGCGCTGGTGCGGGCGCATGATGCGTTCACGAATTCCATCTACACGCTCGAAAGCAATCCGCAGGCGGAAATCGAAGGCGTCTCGGTCGTGAAGTTTGAGCCCACCGGCGACACGTCTTACGCCAAATCACTGCAATCGGTGATCCTGAAGGATCCGACGGTTGTGCTGGCACCGGACGTGGCAGACGCGGCGTCGGCGGACCATGTCGTCCGCGCGGCGACGGAGGCGCGGTTCTATCTGGGCGTCTCGGCGGTCGACAGCTTTTCGGGCCTCGAACGCTGGTTGTCGATGGCGACCGATCGCGAGGCGGCGATTTCGACGGTGCGCGCGGTCGTGGCGCAGCGGCTGGTGCGGATGCTCTGCCCCACCTGCAAAGTCGGCTACACCGCCGACGAGTCGACGCTCAAGCGGCTCAACCTGCCCATCGGCAAGAATATTCAGGCGTTCAAGGCCAACACGGGGCCCATCCTGGATCGCAAGGGCAACAAGATCACCTGCCCGGATTGTGCGGGCGTGGGGTTCCGCGGGCGCACGGGGATCTTCGAAGTGCTGGTAGTGACCGACGACATGCGCAAGGCGCTGCTGGCGAACGCGAACGTCACGCAGCTCAAGGCCATTGGCCGCAAGAACAGCATGATCCTGCTGGTGGAGCATGGCATTCGGAAGTTCGCCGCGGGGATCACGGCGATCAACGAGGTGACGCGGGTGGTCGGCGAGAAGCCGGCCGCGCCGTCACAGCGCGGGAAGGCCCCCCCTGCGAAAAAATAAGGGTGGCAGGCAGCAAAGTTTCTCCTTCTCCAACGGCATGGTGCTGGTATGTTGTTTAATCTGATCGTGATCGGGCTGGTGCTGGTGATGACGTCCTACCTGGCGAGCCAGGGGACGTTGACGGCATTGCTGGGGCTGGTGGCGGCGACGTTTGCGTCGCTGGCGGCGATGGCGTTTTATGAGCCACTGGTGGGGCTGGTCGCCAAGTACAAGCCGGAGTATGCGCGGGGGGTGACGTTTCTGCTGGTGTTCCTGATCGCCTACCTGGTGTTGAAGCTCTGCGGGGACAACTTTATTCCGAAAAATATCAAGTTGCCCAAGCATCTGGACCGGGGTCTGGGCGGGGTCATCGGATTTTTCGCGGGGATGCTGACGGTGGGGACGACCGTGCTGGGCGTTGAGATGCTGCCGCTGAGAACCGGCATTTTGGGTTATGACCGCTTCGGCTCGGAGACCGGCATGAAGGGGGCCACGCCGGGCGTTGCGGCGCAGGGCACGAACGTGTGGCTCGCCCCGGAGAACTTCACGATGGGGCTGTGGAACATGGCCTCGGGGCGTTCGCTGGGCGGCTCGACGCCCTTTCCCTCGGTGCATCCGAATCTTGCGGATGAGTCCTATGGCATTCGCAATGTGGTCCAATATGGGCAGCTGCAGACGCTTTACGATGGTCTGAAAGTCACGGCGGCGGCGCTGGTGGACAGCAAAAACCCGGAGCTCCTCAAACGACTGAACGTGCCGGAGGGGAAGGTGGCCTACGTGGTGCGGTGCGAAATCACCAAGGGAACCGATGGCGACGCATACTTTCGGGTGACGCCGACGGCGGTGCGGCTGGTCACGAAGGATGACAAGCAATATTTCCCGATTGGGTATCTGGAGAAGGGGACGAAATTCGTGCCCACGCCCCTGGATTCTGGCGCGGTGGCCGATGACGAGCCCAGCGCCAGTGCGACGGTCGAAGAGTGGGTGTTTCAGTTGAATCCGGGCGAGTTGCCTCAATATCTGGCGATCAAAGGGCTGTCGCGCGTGGATGTGGCGGCGATTCCGGCGCCGGCCGCCCCCCTGCCGGCGCTGGCGGCTGGTGGGCCGACCTATCCCGCGAAGCCTTATAAAGCCGATGAGGGCACGGTGGTCGTGAAGGTGACCGACGGCAATCAGCCGCTGCAGGGGATCCGCGTGATGCTGATTCGCACCGGGCCTCAGCAACGGGATTTTCCGCTGGTAAAGGAGGCTTACGAACTGACGCGTGGGATCATCACGCAATACAACGATGGCAGCGGCGGGTGGAAAGATCCGGTGGAGAACAACGCTTATTATCCCAAGCAGACCTTCGAGAACGCCCAGCGCATGATGCGTGACGTCACCAACTCAGGGCCTGAGGCGACTGTCCTCCTGCGCGACCAGTTGCCCTACATTTACATTGCGAACACGACGTCCAACCCCAATTCGACGGCGGGCGTTCTGGACACGTTCACGAAACAGAAGATGATCCCGACGCTGGAGAAAGCCGGTTCGACCGTGATCAACGAAGGCGACACCGATGCCAGCGGCACGGTGACCTTCGAACATTCGCCCAAGGGCAACTGGGTGATCTTCGCTGGGGTGAAGATCCAAAATAAATATTACATGTGGTGCCCCAACGTCGAGGTGAAGCCCAAGGAGACCACCAATAAGACCCTCGATACCGGCAAGGCAGACTTCAAGTTCCCGTCGCCCTATGGCGGCGGCGGAGGCGGGGTGTGAGTGGAGCGGGTAAGGGGGCAGGCGAGAGGGCGGGGCGGCGGGGCTAGGGTGCGGGGCGGGGTGGGGGGGGGAGGGTCGTGGTGGTGCGGGTGAGGAGGGTGGCGGTGGCCCAGCCGATGGACCAGCCGAGGACGGCGCCGAAGAGGGCATCGCTCCAGAAGTGGGCCTGCATGACCACGCGGGTGGTGGCGCAGCAGAGGGAGAGCGTGACGAAGAGCCACTTGCCGCGCGGGGAGAGCACTGTCAGCGCCGCGGCCAGGGCGAAAACGAGCGTGGCATGTCCGGAGGGCCAGGAGAGGTCGCCGGCGTGGGGGTGGAAGCCGCGGAAGAGCTCCCAGCGGTTGAGACCATCGGTGACGATGGGGCGGTAGCGCCCCGCGGTGACGGCAATGAGCGCGCCGACTCCGCCCGCCAGAGCACCCGAGGCCAGAAGGATGAGGGCGGCCTTCCAGCGTCGCGGGTCGTAGGTCCAGAGAATCGCCATCAACCCCACGATGATGTAGGGCTCGCCCAGGTCGCGGAAGAGTCGCCAGAGCTTTTCCGTGCGCTTGTAAAAGCGGCCTTGCATGGGGGAGGGGAGGCGGTCGTAAAGCGGGGCGGTGGCGGCGACGGTCGGCAGGTGGGCCGCGTGATAGTCGGCGGCCACGAAGGCGTCCTGATCGCCGGTGAACCAGCGGGTGGTGCGCCACGCCCAGGTGTCCGCGGCCGCGTGGTTGGCGAGCAGCAGCGCTTCGACAACCACCAGCAATGTCCACAGGATCGCCCAACCTCGCCAGGAGGTTGGCCGGGCGGCGGGAGCAGGAGCGATGGGGTGGATGTTCACCAAGCGGCAGGCGATTCCGTGCAAAGCGAATGGGTTTCAGGGGCATCCCGTCGCGCGGGTGCAAAAAAAGCGAGAGCGGCCCAGTGGCCGCTCCCGCATGATTTCAGAATGGCAGCGAAAATCAAGCCTGGGCGGCGGCGGCGGCAGGCTCCTGAGCGGCGGCGGCCAGCGGCGCCGTTTCGGTCGGCTGGGGCTTCTCGGCGGAGGCGGCTTCCTCGGCCTGCTGGGAAGTGGTGGGGCGACGGCGGCGATCATTGCGACGGCCACCCTCGGACCCTTCTTCCTTGGCGGTGCGGCCAGACTTGCCTTCGATGATGGCATCGCCGACTTCGCGGAGGATCAGTTCGATGGCGCGCATGGCATCGTCGTTGCCCGGGATGGCGATGTCGACCTGATCGGGATCGGAATCGGTGTCGATGAGGGCGACGACCGGAATGCCCAGCTTGCGGGCTTCCTTGATAGCGATGCTCTCCCGTTTCACGTCAACGATGAACAGGGCCCCGGGGAGCTTGTCCATGCTGCGGATACCGGAGAGATTCCGGAGGAT
>CALCHA010000647.1 GCA_937901265.1 uncultured Phycisphaerales bacterium | reverse complement strand
GTCGAAGTGAAGACGCGTTTGAGGTGGAGGAAGTGGTTTTCAAAGAGGTGGAAGGAGGCGAGTGCGTCACATGCCCCAGAGGAAAATCATGGCACCGAAAGCCTTAGAACCTGCTGGACAGCAAGTTTACTTTGCTGGCTTCTACCAGTTCCACTGCCGAGACCAGCGAACTGCCATGTAGCGCGATGACATCGAAATGGTAGTCGTTATCGAATCGATTACGTTCACATAAAGCGATCAAGTTTGCCAGCTGTAGAGCGTTTGTCACGGAAGAGAAGTGACTGAACCGGCCGTATTTAGTAAACCAAACAAAATTCTCATAGCCGCACTCTTGAAGCGACTGAAGTACTTGGGTCACGTCGTTGCCAGTCCGAGTTGCAAGGATTGGGTGCCATTCACAAATAATTGCGGGTTTGTCGTACGCAATAATATTTTTGGCGCCGGCAAGGATTCTGTCCCAACCATAGTTGAAGGTTCAGGCGGCCCCTGAATCAATAGCACGTTAAGCGGCAGCACTGGTGCTTGCAAGCGGGGCGGCGCTGAGGGCTCCCGCGTCGGCATCTCTTCGGCTGCGCCACGCCTTCAGGTTGGATTCGAGCATCCACAACTGCTTATAACCATGCACCTTCTTAAAATGCTTCTCGGTCTCCACCATGGCCGCCGCCACCCAGCGCTCTGCCATCGCCCCGTCGCGCCAGGTGCTCACGCGCCGCAGCAGCCCGCGCGTGCCGGAGTGCGCGGCATCCAGCAGGTTGGTGGTCGCCAGACACCGCCTGAGTTCCCGCGGCAGGCCCAGCGCCTGCACCGTGAACAACTCCTCGAGTCCCTCGCGCAAAGACCCGGCGGCGCTGCTCCAGCCGCCACGTTCCAGGTCCGCGGCATACTGCCGTAACTTCTCGATGCCCTTGGGAGCCTCCTCCATGGAGGCTAAAGGGGGCGCAGCTCTTTTCTCTTTCACGCGCCGCGCATTGTTGTGCCACGTGTTTTGGTCTGCAGCCGGATATTGCCGGGACGCCGATGTCACCGGGGGTGCAAAAAGGCACGCGGCCCGATTGGGCCGCGGCTTGTGGGTGCTGGCATGTTGCTGGGGAGTGGACTCACCCCGGCGGGGTCGCTTCGAGCTCGGCCTGGGTGGGTTCGCGCTTGTCGAGGCCGGAGGAGCGCTGGGGCCTGGCGAGTCCCTCGCGGCGGCTGCCGGTGTCGTCGTCGGAAAGGCTGATGGTCGAGTTTCCGCGGGGCATGGCGATGACGCCGGTGCGGGCGAGTTCCTTGATGCCGTAGGGGCGGAGCTGTTCGACGAAGGCGTCGATCTTTTCCTCCTCGCCGGAGATTTCCACCATGAGCGTGGAGGGGCCGACGTCGACGACGCGGCCGCGGAAGATGTTGACCAGTTCGAGGACTTCGGTGCGTTTGCCGGGGGGCGTGGCGACCTTGATGAGGGCGAGGTCGCGTTCGACGAAGGGGAGGTCCTTGTAGTCGCGGACGCGGACGACGGTGACGATCTTGGTGAGTTGTTTGCGGACCTGCTCGAGGATGCGTTCGTCGGCGTTGACGATGATGGTCATGCGGGAGAGGGCGGGGTCTTCGGTGCGGCCAACGACGAGGGAGTCGATGTTGAAGCCGCGGGCGGAAAACATACCGGCGACGTGGGCGAGGACGCCCGGCTCATTCATCACCAGCGCGGAAATCACGTGTCTCACTGTAAGCTCCTTAAAGAACCTGTCGCCGAGGGCGGCGGTTCTGTTATTTGGTGGGTGTGGGTTGAGTCATCGGCGGGGGCATGTCAGGTCCGAGGCCGGGCGGAAGTTCCGTCGGCGGGAGTGTGCCTCGTTCAGCCCGGCTGCGCTCCATCGCGTGGAGGGTGTCATCGGGGGTTCCGAAGTCATCCGTGCCGGCGTAGCAGCCGGTCATGAGGAAGGACATCGCGGCGATGAGGACGCAGGAAAAAACGGGCTTGATCATGGGCTTCACCTCTGCATGGGCCATCCGCCGCGACGGGCATAGCGGAAAGCCCCGGCCCGAGGGCCGGGGCCAAACGGTGGTTGACGTCGTGGGCTAGGCGAGCGTACCGAGCTCGCGGGCCGCGTTGGGATGGAGGGTCGGCTCCTGGGCACCCTGCCCGACGACGCCGAGTTCCATCTCGTGGAGCGCCTTGCCGCTGGCCACCATCGGGTAGACGTGCTCATCCTTTTCGCAGAGGAAGTCCACGACGCAGGGCCCGGGGTGTGCGATCATCTCGTCGACGATGCGGTGGAGGTCTTCCTTGCGTTCGCAGCGAAGGCCCTTCACGCCGAAGCCTTCGGCGAGCTTCGCGAAGTCGGGGTTGGTCATCTTGGTGTAGCTGAGGCGGCCCTTGTAGAAGAGTTCCTGCCACTGCTTGACCATGCCCTGGAAGTTGTTGTTGATGATGGCGATTTTCACGGGGATGTTGTATTCGGCGGCGGTGGCGAGTTCCTGCGGGAACATGATGAAGGAGGCATCGCCGTCGATGTCAATCACGAGTTCACCGGGGCGTCCGACCTGTGCGCCGATGGCGGCGGGCACGCCGTAGCCCATGGTGCCGAGGCCACCCGAAGAGATCATGGAGCGCGGCTGCGACCAGCGAATGAACTGTGCCGCCCACATCTGATGCTGCCCCACGCCGGTGGCGAAGATCGCCTTGCCTTCGGTGGCTTTGTTGATGGCCTCGATGATGGCCTGCGGCTTGATGTTGGCGGTGTCATCGCGGTAGATGAAGGGGAATTTTTTCTTCCAGGCGTCGATCTGCGCGAACCATTCCTTACGCTCCACGTGCTGCACATGCTGGATGATGTCCTGCAGGCAGAGCCGGGCGTCGCCGACGACCGGCACATCCACCTTGACGTTTTTGGAGATGGAGGAGGGGTCGATGTCGATGTGAATGATCTTGGCTTTGGGAGCGAAGAATTTCAGGTTGCCGGTGACGCGATCGTCGAAGCGTGCGCCGACAGCGATGAGGAGGTCGGATTCCTGGACGGCGTAGTTGGCGTAGGCGGAGCCGTGCATGCCGAGCATGTGGAGGCTGCGCGGGTTGCGTTCGTCAAAGGCACCGAGACCCAGCAGGGTGGTGGTGCAGGGGAGGTTGGCCTTGTCGGCGAGTTCGCGGACTTCCTTCCAGGCGTTGGCGAGGACTGCACCACCGCCCACGTAAAGGACGGGGCGCCTGGAGGCATTGATGGCGTCGGCGGCGGCCCTGGTCATCTTGGAGTGACCGAGCACGCGCGGCTTGTAGCCGGGAAGGTAGGGGGTGTCGTCGACGGGTTCTTCGATCTTGTTGGTGGTCACGTCGACGGGGAGGTCGACGAGCACGGGGCCCGGGCGGCCGGTGGTGGCGACGATGAAGGCTTCGTTGATGATGCGCGGGAGGTCCTTGACGGACTTCACGAGGTAGGCGCGCTTGGTGACCGGGCGCACGATGCCGGTGACGTCGGCTTCCTGGAACGCGTCGTTGCCGATCAGATAAGTGCGCACCTGTCCGGAGAAGACGATGATGGGGATGGAGTCCATGTAGGCGGTGGCGAGGGGGGTGACGGTGTTGGTGGCACCGGGGCCGGAGGTGACGATCACCACGCCGGGCTTGCCGGTGGCGCGGGCATAGCCGTCGGCCATGTGACCGGCACCCTGCTCGTGGCGCACGAGGACGAAGTTGATGTTGGCGTCGTAGAGGGCGTCGAAGGTGGGGAGGATGGCGCCGCCGGGGTAGCCGAAGGCGTCGGTGACGCCATGCTCGGCGAGCATTTTCATGAGGATCTGCGAGCCGCTCATCCCGACGTAGCGCGATGAGAGGCCGGGCGTGGCACCGAGGATGGGCAGACCGTTGGCGTCGACCTTCTTGTCGATCACCTGGAGGTCGGCGACCTGGTCGGTGCGCACGGCGGTGAAGGTTTCAGGTTTGGGGGAATGGCCGGCGGGCGTGTTGGCCCGGGCCCCGGTGGGGGGGGTGTTCAGCGTGGTCATCGCTGTCCTCTCGTTCTCGGCTGCGTCCGCTGGGGTAGTCAAGCGTCCGGCACAAACCGGATACCACTCACGCCCAGATGAGCCGCCGTGGTCATCGAAAGTCGCTTTTCCCCGCCGGCCGCAGGGCGGCACGCCGGGGAAAGAGTACGAGGATAGCGATATATCGGTTCAAATCAAGGGCGAGGGTGAGCCAGCGCGAGAGGCAGGGCGCTCGCGGAACCCAGCGTTCACCCCAACAGTTCGGGCCGCACGTCTTTGAGGGCTTCAAAGGTGTTGCGCCACTGATGGACCTGGCGGACGTCGATTTCCGCCTCCACGACGCGCTCGCGGCCGGCGCCGTCGGCTACGATTTCGCCCTTGGGTCCGACGACGAAGCTGCGCCCGCCATAGGTGTTTTCGCTGTCGCGCCCCACGCGGTTGCAGCCCACGACGAAGCATTGGTTTTCGATCGCCCGGGCCTGGAGCAGCGTCAGCCAGTGGTTTTCGCGGCCGATCGGCCAGTTGGCGATGACCACCAGGACCTCCGCGCCGGCGAGAGCAAGCCGCCGATAGAGTTCGGGGAAGCGGAGGTCGTAGCAGATGGTGGGCGCCACCTGCAGGCCCTCGACCTGCACGATCAGCGGGCGTTCGCCGCCGCCGTAGTGTTTGCCTTCTTCGCCGTAACTGAAGGGGTGCATTTTGTGATATTCGGCGGCGACTGCTCCATCGGGCGCGGCGACGAGGGCAGCGTTGCGGCCCTTGCCATCGAAGGCGTGGCGCACGATTCCCCCGACGACGGTGGACTTCAACTCACGGGCCAGGGCGGTAAGGAACGTTTCGGTCTCGCCGCCGGGCGGCTCGGCGATGGTGGCGACGTTCATGGAGAAGCCGGTGGCGAACATTTCGGGCAGGAGGACGAGGGAGCCGGGGCCAATGCCCGCGGCGCGGAGCATGCCGCGGGCGCGCAGAAAGTTCGCCCGTTTGTCCTCCCAGGCGACATCCATCTGGCAGCAGTAGACCCGCACGGGCACTCCCTGTCCGGCCGCACCTGAAGGGGGCGGCGGGGTGTTACGTGGTTGCCGGCTCGAGATCGAGGTCGGCGTTGAGTTTGTCGCAGGCGGCATCGAGATCGGTGCGGAGGGCTTTGACGGAGACGCCGGCGGGCAGGGTGAGCCGCATCTCCATGATGAAGAGGGGATCGCCGGCGAAGGCGGCGGATTCCTGGCGTGCGGAGAGGTCCTCGATGTTGACGCCGTGGCTGCGCAGGACTTCGGACACCCGGTGGACGAGGCCGGGCTGGTCGAGCGAGTAGGTCTTAAGCCGATAACCGATGCCGGCGGTCAGCTTGGTGGGGGGCTTCTGAGGGAGGAGGGTGACGGAAAGTCCGATGGCGGCGGCACGGTCGAGGAGGTCCGCGGGGAGCGGTCCTTTTGACGCATCGAAGAGCAGGAGTGCGGCGAATTGTCCACGGAGATTCACCATCCGGGAATCGAGGATGTTCGCGCCGGCGTCGTGGAGGAGGCCGGTGAGATGTCCCACGAGGCCGGGCCGATCTTCGCCAATCGCGGTGAGGATGAATTGTGCCACGGGAAAGCTCCGGAAATGTCAAGGGTGGCAATGTACCACAGGCGAGGGGTGGCCGTCGCGAAAAAGGCAGGGGGCGCTCCCCAAGTGAAGCGCCAAAGTCGCCGATGAGCAGGGCAGAGCAACCTGTCAGGGAGAATTTTATGAAAGCCCGTGTCCTGGTGTTGAGTGTGTCGGCGCTGGTTCTGTTGCCGTCGTGTATGTCACCGGTGCAGCATGCGTTGCGGATTCAGCAAGAGCAGCGGCGCGCGGCGCTGGAGGCGGATGGCCGGGTGGCGCAAGGCGCCGGCGACGAAGTCGGCTCCGGCATCGCGGGTGATTTGTTCAGTGGGCGGCTGACGCTGGATGTCTCTTCCCCGATATCGTCGATACGTTAATCGCTGCGTGGGCAAGGCCTTGAGGACGGTGCACCCGCACGTCTGTTCGCTGGCGCGAGGGGGTGCCACGGCAACAAGCTGTGGCATACCAATTGTTGTACCTCTGCCGTCGGACCCCATAAGGGGTAGAAAAATGGGCGTTGCCAGTATTCCCAAATGGAAACTCGGCGTTAAAATGGCGAGCGTAAGCGGTCGATGACGATGTCAGTCAAAGGCTGCTGAATTGTGGGTGCGGTATGAAGACGTCGATTTGGGCTGCGGTTCTCCTGATGCCGGCGGTGATGGCATCCTGTGCCGGCTCGCTGGACCGGATTGTGGAAGCGCATCGGCAGCAGCGGATTGAAGCGGCCAACTCGGGGCGACCGCTGGGTTATGGGGCGGGCGACGGGCTGGGCTTTTACAGCGCGGCGTCGGCGTCGCAGTCGGATCAGACGCGGCTGACGCTTTCGGATCGGCCTCTGGTGCGGTAAAAGGGAAAGGCGCAAGGGTATTTCGCGAAAGCTGCGGCACCTGCTGCGGCTTTGTTCATTTTTGCGGGATCGCGGGCGCGGTCGTCATGAGAGGTTGGCCATGGGTGTGATCGAGGCGGGTGCCAAACCGGTGAAACTGGCGGAGGGTTTCGCGTTTACGGAGGGGTGCACAAGCGACGCTTCCGGGAATGTCTTTTTTGTAGATCAGCCCCAAAGCCAGATTTTGAAGTGGACCTTCGACGGGGAGGAGGTGCGGGGCAAATTCTCGGGGGGGAAGCTGTCGACTTTTCTGGAGCCGAGCGGCCATTCCAATGGGATGTCGTTTGATGGTGCGGGGAACTTGATCGCGTGTGCGGATCTGCACAACGAGGTGTGGTCGATCGCCCCGGACAAACGGGTGAAGGTGCTGGTGCGCGGTTATGAGGGAAAACTGCTCAATGGGCCCAACGATGTGTGGGTGCGGCCGGACGGGGGACTGTACCTGTCGGACCCGCTGTACCCGCGCGACTGGTGGAAGGGGCTGCGCGAGCCCACGGTGCAGGTGGGCGGCGAGTTTGTGTTTTACGTGGATGCGCGGACCGGGGAAGTGCGGCCGGTGGTGACGGATCTGGTGAAGCCCAACGGGATCATTGGAACGCCCGACGGAAAGACGTTGTATGTGTCGGATATCCGCGGGAAGCGGACGTGGCGGTACCGGATGGAGGCGGATGGCTCGCTGAGCGACAAGCGGTTGTTCTGCGAGGAGGAGTCGGACGGGATGACGATGGATGAGGCGGGGAACGTGTATGTGACGAACAAGGGGGTGTCGATTTACAGCCCGCAGGGGCAGCGACTGGAGCGGGTGGACATGCCGGCGTGGGTGGGAAACACGTGCTTTGGCGGAGCGGATATGCGGACGCTGTTTATGGCGGCGAGCAAGGAAATTTACGCGCTGCGGATGACCTTGCGTGGGGTGGGGCCGGCGTAGGGACGGGGAGGATGGGGTCAGCCGCCGCGGATGATTTTCCAGGCATCATGGACAGCGCCGGGCAGCCCGTAGACGTCCATCAGGGTGATCAGGATGGCACTGGTCCAGCCGGTGGCGAGGAGGAACCCTCCCGACTTCCACTTGCCCATGAACTTGCGGCTGCTGGTGAAGTGCAGGAGCGGGAACATGGCGAAGGGCAACTGCATGGCGAGGATGACCTGGCTGAGGACGAGCAGGTCGTTGATGCTGCCCTCGCCGCGGACGCCGATAACCAGGACGGCGGGGACGATCGCGAGAAGCCGGGTGATCACGCGGCGGACCCAGGGGGTGATGTGCCAGTGCAGGAAGCCCTCCATGACGACCTGCCCGGCGAGGGTGCCGGTGATGGTGCTGCTTTGTCCGCTGGCGAGGAGGGCGACAGCGAAGAGCACGCTGGCGGCGAAAGTTCCGAGGAGGGGTGCGAGCGTGAGGAAGGCGACACGGATCCAGTCGGTGTCGTTGTTGAAGGCGAACGTCTGGCCGCCGACGCTGACGCTGTCCTTGCCGAAGAAGACGGTGGCCGCGAGGACGAGGATGGCGGCGTTGACGAAGAAGGCGATGGTGAGGGCGACGGTGGAATCGATGGTGTTGAACTTGATGGCGGTGCGGATGGAGGCGTCATCGCGTGCGATCTTGCGGCTTTGGACGAGGGCGGAGTGAAGGTAGAGGTTGTGAGGCATGACGGTGGCGCCGATGATGCCGATGGCGATGGTGGCCATGCCGACCTGGCGGAACCCGGGATGGGCCATGGCGGTGGCCATTTCCATGAAGTTGGGGATGGTCTTGGGGAGGACGAAGAGTTCGATGAAGAAGCAGGCCCCGATGGTCACGACGAGGGTGAGGACGAGGGCCTCGATCCAGCGCATGCCGAAGCGTTGGAGGGCGAGGAGGACAAAGACATCGCAGGCGGTGATCAAGACGGCCCAGAAGATGGGGATGTGGAAGAGGAGGTTGATGGCGACGGCGCTTCCGAGCACCTCGGCGAGGTCGCAGGCACCGATGGCGATCTCGCAGAAGAGCCAGTTAGGGTACTTGGTCCAGCGGGGATAATAGTCGCGGCAGGCCTGCGCGAGGTCCTTGCCGGTGGCGACGCCGAGCCGGGCGGAGAGGACCTGGAGAAAGATCGCCATGATGCTGGCCAGGGCGACGACCCAGAGGAGGTCGTATTTGAATTCTGCACCGGCCTGGAGGTCGGTGCCCCAATTTCCGGGGTCCATGTAGCCGACGCTCACGAGGATGGCAGGGCCGACGTAGGCACGCCACTGCTTCCAGAAGCCGGCGGAATGATGGGGGACTTTGACGGAACCGTGCATGCCTTCGATGGAAAGGTGGCTGGGGGTGGGGGTAGTCGGGGCACCGAGCAGGCGGTCTCGATCGAGGGCGGCGACGTTTGATTCAAGCTGTTGATTGTCCATGATGTTTTCCAGAGGTGATCTGAAACTGCCGATTTCATCAGGGGTCAGAAGATCGGCAATTTTGACTGATCAAAATATAATATATTTATGCTCAAAGTCTGTCAACTGGCCGGTCAAACGATTATCCTGAGGGCTCTTTCCGAGGAGTGGCCATGCCAAGCGCGACGGTGGAAAATTATCTGAAGCGAATTTATCTGGAGCAGGAACGAGTGCCGGGGGCGCTGGTGTCGCTGGGGAAGCTGGCGGACAGCATGCGGGTCGTGCCGGGGACGGTGACGACGATGGTGAAGGGGCTTTCGGAAGCGGGGCTGCTGGAGTATGAACCGCGGCAGGGGGTGAAGCTGACCCGGCGGGGGGAAAAGCTGGCGCTCTCGATTTTGCGAAAGCACCGGCTGCTGGAGTTGTTTCTGTTCAGCGTGCTTCATGTCGACTGGGCGGAAGTGCACGATGAGGCGGAGGAGCTGGAGCATGCGCTGTCGGACAAGCTGTTGAACCGGATCGACGATTTTCTGGGGAATCCGCAATTTGATCCGCATGGGGATCCGATTCCCAGCAGCACAGGCGAAGTGCTGGAGCGGGAGTTGCGATCGCTGCATGATTGTCGCAAGGGCGAGGGGGTTACGGTGGCCGCGATCACGGACCAGTCGCCGGCGTTTCTGGACTATGCGCGGAATCACGGGATCATTCCCGACGCTGCGGTGCGGATAGTTTCGATCGACAGCGTTGCGGATGCCATCAGCGTGAGCACGGGGGAGAATCAAACGGTCACGATGGGGGGCGTGGCGGCGCGGAAGGTGCTGGTGAAAATGGCGGAGGGATGAGGGGTGGGCTTCTGCGCGGCGGGCGTGCGGATCTCAGGGATGCCAGAGGCGGGCGAGCGGGATTTCGAGGTCGGGGAAGGGCGGGGCCTTGAGGGTCTGATCGGCTGCACCGCGGGCGGAGGGGACGTAGCGGGCGGCGGCGAGGGTGTAGGCTTCGAAGGTTTTTTCGACGGGATCGACGATCCAGTAATCCTGGACGCCGTGTTTCTGATAGAGGTTGAATTTATCGACGCGGTCGGTGCGGGCGTTGGAGGGGGAGAGGACTTCGACGCAGAGGGCGGGAACATCGCGCATATCGCGGCCGCTCTCGCGTGTCGGTGACTTGTTCTTCGGGAAGTAGAGGATATCGGGAGAGCGGACCTCGTCGTCATCGAAAATTGAATCGACTTCGAGGTAAAGGGCGCCCAGAGCATTCGCGAGCAGGTGATCGTTGAGGATGGAAAAGAGGGTGCCGAGGGTGTAGGCGTGAAGAAAGTTTGGACGAGGACTCACGACGATTTCTCCGGCGACGAGTTCCATGTGAACACCCGAAGATTCGGGAAGCGCGAGGTACTCCTGGGCCGTGAACTTTCCAGTGGCGGGAGGTTGTGTCGCAACGAGGGTCATGCGGTCATTATAGCAGACACTAGCCGCCGATGGTCTTCTGGCCTTCGGTCTGGGCGGGGCCGAGGTCTTTGTTGGGGGCGGCGACGGGGAGGGCTTCGTTGCCGGCGGTGGCGGCGATGCCCTGGGAGGCGAGGAATTCGGCGAGGGCGTTCTGTTCGAGGGCCTTGCGCTCGGTTTCCTTTTCCGCGAGGGCGCCGGTATCGACCATGTCCCTGGCGACGCGGGCCTTGCCGGCGGATTGCTCGTAGCGTTTGTTGAGGACGTCCTCGACGGTTTTCATGGTATCGCCCATGTCGCCGACCTTGAAGGCGACGTTGGAGAGGGCGCCGGCGGCCTCGGCCTGTGCTTCCTTGACGCGGACCTGGGAGAGCTGGCTTTCGAGTTTGCGGACCTTTTCCTCGAATTCCTTCTGGGCGATTTTGGCCTGGCGCATGTTGTTCTGGTAAGCCTCCTCGGTGTCGGCGAGTTCGGAGGTGTCGTGCTGGAGGTCATCGCGCAGCTCCTGGAGTTCGCGCGCGAGGGAGCCGGCGAGTTCGAGGTTGCCGGCGCGGTGATTGGCGAGGATGCGTTTTTCGAGTTCCTGGGCGCGGCCGGTTTTCTGTTTGATCTGGGACTTGAGGCGTTCGGCGATTCCGGCCATGCGCGCGAGGGCCTGGTTGTAGAGAGCCATCTTGTTGCGGAAGTCCTGCTTGGCGGCGTCCATGAGGGCCTCGGGGTTTTTCTCTTCGAGGCCGGAGACGAAGAGGCCGAAGAATCCGCGGACGAGACGGCCGATACGGGAGAACATGCCCATGGAAGCTGCCCTTTCGTAGGTAGCGAGAGAGAGCGATTGTGGGGGAGGCGGGGGCGCGCGTCAATGGAAAGTCTGGGAGCGGGCGCGCAGGACTTCGCAGAATTACGCGGTGTTGGAAGGCTTCTTCCGCAGGCATTTTTCAGCACGAAGGCACGAAGGACGGAAGGACACGAAGGTTTTATTTTGTTTCAGGGGGCCTGGTCGGGGACGGGGGGCATGAAGAGGGGGGTGCCGTCGGGGGACCAGTGGATGACCTGGGCGCGGGTGTTGCGGTTGGGGTCGTTGAGGGGGTCGCCGGTGATTTTTTCGTAGTTGCGGGCGTGGTAGACGAGGATGTCGAATTTGCCGTCGGGGGTGGTGGTGAAGGAGTTGTGACCGGGGCCAAAGACGTGGGCGGCGGCGTCGGTTTTGAGGACGGGCTCGGGGGATTTTTTCCAGGATCTGGGATCGAGGAGGTCGGCGTTGTCGTCGGCGGTGAGCATGCCCATGCAGTAGTTGGCGTCGGTGGCGCTGGCGGAGTAGGTGAGGAAGACCTTGCCGTTCCTCTGCAGGACGGCGGGGCCTTCGTTGACTTTGTACTTCACGCATTCCCAGGGGAACTCGGGCTTGGAGAGCATGACGCCCTGGCCGACGATGGTGGTGGGGGAATCCATTTTGGCGAGGTAGAGGTTGGTGTTGGTTTTGATGGCGGGGTCGCGTTCGGCCCAGAGAAAGTAGCGCTGGTTGTGGTGGACGAAGGTGGTGCCGTCGAGGGCGAATTGCTTGTCGTCGTTCCAGTTGGTTTTGACCTGGCCGCGCTCTTTCCATGGGCCTTCGAGGGGGTTGGGGGAATCGTTTTCGATGGCGTACATCTTGATGTCCCAGACGTTTTTGGCGTCGCCGGCGGCGAAGTACATGTACCATTTGCCATCGATGTTGTGGATTTCGGGGGCCCAGATGTGGGAACCCATGGGGCCGGCGTCGTGTTTTTTCCAGACGGTTTTGATTTCTTTGGTGTCGGCGAGATCGTTGAGAGATTTGGCGCGGCGGAGTTCGAGGCGGTCGTATTCGGGGACGGTGCCGGTGAAGTAGTAGTAGCCGTCGGCGGCGAGGGTGACCTGGGAGTCGGCGCGTTGCTTGACGATGGGGTTGTGGAAGGTGGGCTCGTTGAGGGAGGTGGGGTGGTCGAGGAGCAGCAGCTTTTCAGTGGTTTGGGCGAGGGCGGGGGCGGCGAGGAGGAGGAGCAGGGGCAGGGTGGGAAGTGTCAGGGAACGCATAGTCACTCCATCAAAGCGTAATGAGGCGGCAGGGGACATGAAGCAGGGCCGCGCTGCTGGCCAGGAGCTTATCGGTGGTCCAGAGAGGTTGGCTGTGAAAATAGGCTGCGGCGAGGTGGGTGGCGTCGGCAGCGCGAAGTGGAGTGTTGAATTGGACGATCCAACGGGTCGCGATGGCGTAGATTTCTGGACGCATGGGCAGCATGGTGTAAAGGGCACCGAGGCGGTGGCGACGAAAACTTTGCCATGCATCGCGCGCCGTGGACAGGAACATTGCGCCGTTGCGAACTTTGAGCGAGAGGAGCGAGGCCAATTCGACTTGGACGAACTCGGTGATGGCGGCGCGATCAAGCGTGCGTAAGGCGACGTTGACGTTCTCGCTGAGCGTTTCGCGGCAGTAAAAGGACCCAAGTACGCTGGTATCGAGATAGGCCATGCGTTCAGTAACGATCCAAGGCTCGAAGGTCGGCGACGGTCACTTCGGGCCCATTACGAGGCAGTTGCCGTGCGCGAAAGGCAGCGAGATCGGGGAACCCCTTCATCGGTTTGCGCGGCTTACGCTTGAGGGCGGAGCCGTTCGCTGTGCTGGTTTTCGAACGAGGTTTGGCGGTCGATTTCGCTTTTTTCTTTACAGCGGACAT
>CALCHA010000646.1 GCA_937901265.1 uncultured Phycisphaerales bacterium | reverse complement strand
GAGGACCAAAGGTGCGGCAGGGGATGGAGAGCAGCCTTGGGTTGCCCCCTCTTGCGCTCTCGGCTTCGTGGAATAGCCTGCGGATGCGGGGGAACCTGTCGTCGGCGTCGGTGTTGACCGTGATGCAGGACTTTTTACTGAACCGGCCGGGAAGCCCAGGTTGTTACAGCATGATGGGAGCGATGGGGCCAGCGTTCTGCTCGGAGTTGTTGCTGCTTCAGTGGTAGATGACTGCTGCGGGCTGGTCGCTGGTTGTTTGTAATTCGAGGAGGGCGTGTTAATGTTGTCCTCTTTTTTCCTGGATAAGAAAGAAACCGGTTGTCGGAGCGTGGAAAAGGGTAAAGCTTTTCTACTTTTTGGGTAAATTCATGCAATGAATTGCAAGGTAGCAAGGTCAGTTTCATGCGGTGCAATTGGTTTGAACGGAGTTGAAGAAAGCGGCAACGTGGCGGGCGGCGCGATGGTGCGATGCCGGCATCTCTTGAGGTAATCGATGTGAGTTCCATGGAAGACACATCCTTACCCCGGAGGTTCAATATGATGTATAAACCACTCCTCGCTTTGGCGGTCGCTTTTGCGTTGCCTGTGGCTCTATTTGCCGATCCTATTACCGGAACGCTCGCGGCGCAAGGTAGTGATTCTTTCACTTCTTCGACGATTACGTTCGGTACGGATGGAATGGTAAATGGAGGCCCAGGAGCCAATACCGGCAGCTTCAGCATTTTGCCAGACGGTACGCCGATTACGTTTTTTCCTGCCTTCCCACCTTCAACCCCCCTACCTTACATGCAGGGAGTCAATATGGTCCCAAGCGGTCTCCAGCCCCTCACCCTGTTTAGTACGAGTGCATCGGGAGAGACCTTCAACTTTATTATGAACGACTATACCGCTAATTATTTCACTGGCAATGGTTGCTTAAGCGGCGCCGTTTGCCTGACTGCGACGGGAGATGGTTATTTTACGGCGTCAGGCACGACGCCCTATACATCGAGCCCGGGCAGTTTCACCTTTACCTCTCAACTTGCGAGTGGACAAACGAGTACGACTTTCTCGGCATCGGCAGTTGCTATTCCTTCATCGGTTCCTGAGCCAGCTTCGATCGCGCTGCTAGGAAGCGGAATGCTGGGTCTGGCGGAAATTGTTCGACGTCGCATGAATACCAGCCTTCAATAGGTATTGTCAGCCTCTAAAAAATCTCTACTGCCTGCTCACGTTATGGGCAAGCAGTGGAGGTTTTCTTTTTTTTAGGGATGGCACTTGTTCCGTGAGCGACCCCGCTGACTGGGTTGGGGAACGCTATTCATAGCGCAGGGCGGTTACAGGGTCAACACGCATGGCGCGGCGCGCGGGGATGTACGTCGCGGCGAGGGTGACGCAGGAGAGAAGCGCGGCGACCGCGAGGAATGTCAGCGGGTCGGTGGCGCTGGTGCCAAAGAGGAGAGCCGACATGAGGCGAGTGACGGCGAGCGATGCGCCCATGCCGATGACGATGCCGAGCGCGGCCATGCGCGCGCCTTCGCCAAGCACCAGACGGAGGATGTCGTCGCGCTGCGCCCCAAGAGCGATGCGCACGCCAATCTCCTGAATGCGGCGCGCAACAAAAAACGACACGACCCCATAGATGCCGACGGCCGCGACCATGAGGGCGGCGGCGGCGAACAGCGCGACGAGAAGGAGCAGAAACCGTCGATCGGCGAGCCAGCCACCCATGTCCTGGGCAAAGGTGGAGAATTTGACGGGTACATCGGGAGCGAGGCCGTGAAAGATGCCGCGCGCGGCGGGAAAGATCTCGCCTGGGGGCGCGGTGGAGCGCATCAGAATGGTGGGGGTTGAGTTGACGTTCATTCCGCGCTGGCTGGAATCGACATAGATGACGGGGGCGAGGGGGCCATCGAGGCCGCGCGCGCGCACGTCGCCGACGATGCCGACGATGGTGAGCGGTTTGAGGTTGCCGTCCATGTTGCCGAACTCGATGGTTTGTCCGATGGGGTCCTGATTGGGCCAGCGCTGGCGAGCGAGTGCCTGGCTGATGAGCGCAACGTTGGGAGCGTCCAGAGTGTCTTCGTCACCGAAGAAGCGTCCACGGATCAGGGGAATGCCGAGGGTGTGGAAGTAGCCTTCGCTGGCGACGGCATAGAGGGCGTGTCCGGCCTGGGAATGATTCTGAACCATGCGGCCGAATTCATCGAAGTTGGCGGGCGGGTTGTGGCCGTTGAGGAGCAGGAAAGCGCCGTCTGGAAGGTTGTCGCCTGCCGCAACGGGAAGGGCACCGGCGAGGCCCACGCTGGTGACGCCGGGAAGGTCGCGCAGGCGGGCTACGATGTCATCGAGGAGATGGACCTGCTTTGCAATGGCTGCCTGATCCATGCCCTGCTGCGGGACGGGAGGGGAAAACTCCATCGCGACGAGGCTCTCGGGACGGAAGCCGGGACTGGTAGAGGTGAGGCGCAGGAAGCTGCGTCCGAGCAGACCGGCGCCTACGAGAATGATCAAAGTAGTCGCGATCTCGCCGATGACCAGGAGGCTGCGCAGGCGCTGGGTGGCGCTGGAGCCGGTGTGGCTGCGGGAGCCGGCGCTGAGGGCGTCGCGCAGGTCTCGTCCGCCCGCTCGCCAGGCGGCGAAGAGCCCAAGCACAACGGCGACCGCGACCATGGCGGCGAGCGCGAAGAGGAGGACTGGCGTGTCGATGGCAATCCCTGCCTGCCTGGGAAGGCTTGCCGGAAGAATGGCCGGAAGCACCTGGACTCCGAAGAACGCAAGCAGGATGCCCAGTATGCCTCCACCGAAGGAGAGGACAAAGGACTCGGCAAGGAACTGCTGCACGAGACGGCTGCGCCCTGCGCCGAGCGCCGAGCGCACAGCCAGCTCCTTGCGGCGGGAGGAGGTGCGCGCGACCAGCAGTCCGGCGACATTGGCGCAGGAGACCAACAGGAGCAAGCCGACGGCGGCAAGAAGAGTGAGCAGAGCGGGCCGTACCTGGCCGACGATGGCATCGGAGAGGGGGACGACGGCGGCGGCGCTGAGGTCTACCTGGGTGCCGAGCCGATGGCGGATGCGTTGAGCGATGACGCTGAGATCGGCACGCGCCTCTGCGACGGTGACACCACTCCGGACACGGCCGATGACTTGCCAGTTGTGCGCGGTACGGTTGGGAGCAGGCGGGTCCAGCTCGCGAGGAATCCATGCGGCGACGCCGGAGGGAAAGTCAAACTGCGGCGGCATGACACCAACGACGGAGTAGGAGCCTCCTTCGAGGTCGAGATGGAACCGGGAGAGGTCCGCGGCGGAACCGAGGTAGCGCTGCCAGTACCCGTAGCTGACGACAATGGCGGGCGCGCCGTGGGGACGCTGCTCGTCCGCCGCAAAGAGACGGCCATGCAAAGGCTGAACGCCAAGCGTGGGGAAGAAGCCGCTGGAGACGGAGGAAACGTTCACACGCGCAGGCTCGCTGCCGCCGGAGATGGAGGCCACTCCGTAGTCGTACGCGGCAAGACTTGCAAACGTGCTGTTCTGGGTGAGGAAATCGTCGAAGTTGGACTCGGCCACGTTGGGACGGTGTCCATTGGGCATCTGCTCCCAGACGCGCACGAGCTGTTCAGGATGCGGATAGGGGAGGGGACGGAGCAGCACGGCGTCGGCCACGGAGAAGATGGATGTGGACGCGCCGATGCCGAGAGCGAGGGTGAGGATGGCGGCAGCGGCAAAGCCGAAATTCCTTGCGATCTGGCGAAGGGCAAACCGGAGATCGCGCATGAGATTGTCGAACCATGCAATGCGGTTCCTGCTGTAGAAGCGCTCCTGCGCCACGGACACATTGCCGAAGGCGACCCTTGCCCGGCGGTGCGCCTCCTCGTCGCTGAGGCCTCCGCTTTTTAGATCGTCGGTTTCGAGCTCGAGGTGTGCCTTGATCTCCTGAGCGAAGTCGTCTTTGCTGCGCGCACGTTTGAACATCGCTACACCTCCTGCTGCGGCTTTCCGCCGAGAACCAATTCCATGGCCCGGGTGAGGCGCTGCCACTCGCTTGTCTTCTCCAGAAGCTGTGCCCGGCCTTTTGAGGTCAACGAATAGAACCGCGCCCTGCGGTTGTTCTCGCTGAGTCCCCACTTTGCGCTGATCCACTTTCTGTCTTCGAGTCTCTGCAGGGCGAGGTAGAGGGAGCCGTGGTCGACGAAGAAGACCTCTTCGGACTGGCGCTTGATGGAGTGCGCGATGCCCTGGCCATGGCAGGAACCGAGAACGAGCGTTTTCAAAATGAGTAGATCGAGAGTGCCCTGCAAGAGGGCGATACGGTCATCGGAATTCTTTCGGGTTGTCATCCGACCCAAGGATGGCACTCTCCGGGTCGGATGTCAACCTAAGCCGCGCGGGAGGAGTGGCAATCGGCAGGCTTTAGCGGATGGCGGCCATGGCGGCGCGGAAGAGAGTTTCGAAGTCGTGGGCGGCGGCGGGATCTTTGGCGATGGCGGTTTCGATGGCTTTTTGCGCGATGGGGCGAGGGTAACCGAGGTTGACTAAGGCAGAGAGGGCATCGTCGCCTGCCGGGCCGTGGTGAGGGCCGGTGGATGAGGTGGGGAGGGTGGTGGCGAGGTCGTCGAGCTTGTCTTTGAGTTCGAGGACGACACGCTCGGCGGTTTTTTTGCCGATACCGGGGATTTTGGTGAGGGTGGCGTGGTCGCCGGAGCGGATGGCGGAGATGAGGCGGTCGGCGCTGATGCCGCTGAGGACGGTGATGGCGAGCTTGGGGCCGATGCCGGAGATGGTGAGGAGTTTTTCGAAGAGGCGTTTCTCCTGCTTGTCGGCGAAACCGAAGAGGGCGAGCTGGTCTTCGCGGACGTGGGTGTGGATGTGGAGGGAGGCTTCGGCGCCTTCGGCGGGGAGAGCGGAGAAGGTGGCGACGCTGATGGTGACGTCGTAGCCTACGCCGGCGCAGTCGAGGATGGCCTGGTTGG
>CALCHA010000645.1 GCA_937901265.1 uncultured Phycisphaerales bacterium | reverse complement strand
GCGCTGCCAGCAGCGGGCCGAGCGAGGTGCCGAAGTTGCCGCCGACCTGAAACAGCGATTGGGCGAAACCATGGCGTTGCCCGGCAGCGAGATGGGCGACCCGCGAGGCCTCGGGATGAAAAAGCGAGGAACCCATCCCGACGAGAGCCGAGGAAAAGAGGATAAACGGGAAGGATGTCGCGAGCGCAAACGAGATGAGGCCGAACAGGGTCAGCGTCATCGCCAGCGGCAGCAGGAAGGGTGCGGGGCGTTTGTCGGCAACGGTGCCCACGATGGGCTGGAGCAGCGACGCCGTGCACTGATAGGTGAGCGTGATGAGGCCGATGTCGGTGAAGGAGAGGGCGTAGTGGGCCTTGAGCAGCGGATAGATCGCGGGGATCAGGGACTGCAGCGTGTCGTTGAGCATGTGGGACAGCGACAGGGCAAAGAGGATCGAGAGCGTGCTCTGTTCAGCGGTGGAGTCGGCGACGGGGAGCAGGGGGCCGCCGGCGGCAGTTTCGGTGGTCACGACGTTTGAATCCTTGTCAGGTCCGGGGCCAATGGAGAGTGATGATAGCAGACCGGCAGGCCGTGGGGCGAAGCGGGAGGCGCGGCAATGGCGAGTTCTGCTTCGCTGGGCGTTCGCGGATACAATCCCGCCGATGGCCAAGAAGCGCAGCATCACGATTTCCCTCGCCGCCAAGTGCCAGTTGCTATTTGGCCTCGCGGTACTGGTGATCATTGCCGGCGCGCTGGCGGTTCCCTGGCAACGAATGGAACAGCTGGCGGTCCAGCCGAACGTGAAGGCGGCGCGGCTGGCGGCGGACATGTTTTTCCGCGAAGTGCACACCGCGCCCCCGGCCACCTCGGCACCAGCCACTGCGGCGGCCGCTGCAACCTGGGATGCCGTCGCCCTGTCAGAAAGCGATTTTCCGCGGCCACGGATTTACGCGGCACCCTCACCGACGGAATCGTTCCCTGCCGGCGGGGGGGCGGAGGACAGCATCGCAGTGCAGGCGCTCAGCACGTTCCGCGAGCGGCCCCAGGAATCTGACTTCGGCCGCGTCTCCACCACCACCGACCGCCGCGGCGAGCGCATCCGCCTCTATCGCTATGCGGCGCCCATCCGGCTGGAGGCTTCCTGCCTGCGCTGTCATGCGGCGTACACCGCGTGGGTCCGTCCGGCGGCCGCTCCGTCCGGGCTGGCGATGCTGCCGGCATCCCCCGATACGGCACCGAGCAGTGCCCCCGCGCTGACCCTGCCGGCGCTGCGTCCCGCCGGTGCGACCAACGTCTGGCCGGTGGTGGGCGTGGTCCGCGTGGATGTGCCCTACCAGACCGATGAAAATCAGCTCCTGCTGAACCGGATCGTGATCGTCGTCGCCGGCATGCTGGGTGGGACCCTGGCGATCGTGGTGTTCTACCTCATCACCAGCCGCCTGATTCTGCAGCCCGTGCGGGTCCTCAAGAACACCGCCGAGAAGGTGGCCAAGGGAGATTTGAACATCCGTTCGGCGATCTCCACCGGCGATGAATTCCAGCAGCTCTCCGAGACGTTCAACGGCATGCTGACCAACCTGCAGGCCTCGCAGGACCAGCTCGAGGCGACGAACCGCTCGCTGGACACGCGGGTGGGTGAACTGGCGCAGAGCAACGTGGATTTGTTTGAAGCGAATCGGCTGAAGTCGGAATTCCTGACCAATGTGACGCATGAACTGCGTACGCCCCTGAATGCGATTCTGGGATTTGCCGACCTCATGGGCGACACCGCGGGGCGCATCGCTGCGGCCGGGCCCGGCGGCGCGGCGGTCGCGGGGGGCCCGGAGGCCAAGCTGCAGCGCTACTCGGAAAACATCCGGCTCAGCGCCCGGCAGTTGCTCGAGCTGATCAACGACCTGCTGGACCTGGCGAAGATCGAGGCGGGGAAAATTGTGCTGCGCGAGGAAAAGGTCAACGTGGCGGACGTCTGCGAAGCGATGGCAAATTTCATGCGGCCGCTGGCACAGAAAAAGAACATCGAGCTGCGAATGGCCATCGCGCCCGACATGCCGCTGATCACCACCGATCCGGGGCGGTTCCAGCAGATCCTGTACAACTTCTTGAGCAACGCAATCAAGTTCACACCGGCGGAGGGAGAGGTGACGATTGCGGCGCGCAACGAGGAGCCGGCCGTGGAAGGCGATGGCCTCGGGGCGGTGCGGGAGGTGCGGGTCTCCATCACCGACACCGGCCCGGGAATCTCGCCGGAGGACCAGAAGGTGATCTTTGAGAAGTTTCGGCAGATCGACGGAAGCGTGACGCGGCAACATCCGGGGACGGGCCTGGGGCTGACGATCGCCCGGGAACTGGCGAACATGCTCGGGGCGCGGATCGAACTGGCAAGCGCGGTGGGCAAGGGGGCGACCTTCGCGCTGGTGATGCGGGCCCAGGGCGGAGCGGCGACGCGCTGAGGGGGGAAGCGCGGCCGTGGGGGCTGCCCGAAAGACAGACGCCATGCCCGCTTTCACGGCCGGGCAGCGATGGATGTTCCACTTCGCGCTGCCTATGATGGTGATCACCCACCGACTGTTCGCGGCACCGCCAGAAGAACCCGGACCAGGAGCACTGATCATGTTGACCGAGACAACATCGAAAAGGACTTTTTCCACGCGCATCGAGCTTCCGCAGAAGGTGCGGGAGCAGCTCATCACGCTGCTCAATCAGCAGTTGGCCGACACCTTTGACCTTTTCAGTCAGACCAAGCAGGCGCACTGGAATGTGAAGGGTGCCCAGTTCATTGCCCTTCACGAGCTGTTTGACGCGCTTGCCGCGAAGCTCCTGGTGCACGTCGATGACCTCGCCGAGCGGGCCACGGCTTTGGGCGGCTTGGCGCAAGGCACCGCCCGCATGGCGGCGGCCCAATCGAAATTGCCTGAGTATGAAGCCGATGGCACCGACTCCCTGCACGCCGTCGAAGGGTTGGCCGATCGCTATGCCGCCCTCGCCACCAGCACGCGGCACGCCATTGATGCGGCCGACGAAAAGGGAGACAAGGGCACGGCCGATTTGTTCACTGAGATCTCGCGCGAGCTGGACAAATCGCTCTGGTTTTTAGAAGCGCATCTGCAAAGTTAAGCGGGGAGCAAGGCTTGATGCCCAGCGTTCGCTCGCGATGGGTGGAGTGCGCAACGCACGCGCTTTGTCAACAAGGGCCTGCCCATGTCCCTCGTTCCCAACCATTCCCCCGACCCCGGCCCCGAACCGGTGCCGGCGAGGCGCAGTGTTCATCGCAAGATCACCGCGGTGCTTCGTCTGATCATGCTCCTCGGCCTGGCGTTTTCTATTTACGAACAGCAATGGCTGAACGCCGCCGTCATCGCCGGCATTGTGCTGCTCACCGCGCTGCCGATGCTCATCCTGCGGCGGCTGGAAGTCTTCATCCCGCCGGAGTTCGAACTCCTGGCGATTGCGTTCATCTTTGCCTCCCTGTTTCTCGGCGAAACACGAGACTACTACCGCGAGTTCTGGTGGTGGGACCTGGCGCTGCACACCACCTCCGGGGTGCTGCTGGGTATTCTTGGATTTCTGCTGGTATACGTGATGAATGGCATCCCGCGGCTTGATCTGCACATGCAGCCGGGCTTCCTGGCGTTTTTCGCCTTCTGCTTTGCGCTGGCCGTCGGCGCGTTGTGGGAGGTCTTCGAATTCGCGATGGACAAGCTGGCCGGCCTGAACATGCAGAAGCCCTTCCTGGGCGACCCCTCCGGATTAACCGACACCATGTGGGATCTCATCGTGGATGCTCTGGGGGCTCTGGGCATCGCACTGTTCGGCTACGTGTACATGAAGCGCGGCATGAACTCGCCCATCGAGCGCGGGATTCAGCGGTTCATCGCCGCCAATCCACGGTTCTTCCGGCAACGCTGAGAGTGGGACCTGCGGCAAGGCGCAGAACCAGGTGAAGCTCGACGTACATTGAGGGAGCTTTTCGGCGGGGGGCTGGGAGCGTATGCTGGCTGCGGCGAATCTGGCATGTCGTGGTTTTCCGGGAGTGAGCGCGCGATGGATGGAAAACGAAGTCTTCGAGTGGTGAGCTTCGGCGGTGCCGCGGTTGCCTTGGCGGCGCTCGGGGCGGCGGGAATGGTTTTCGCACAGGCGACCACCGCTCCGGTCAAGCCGCCGGCAGCGCGCGGGGGACGCCCTGTCCCGCAGCACATGACCCCGGACTACACCGTGGAAGTCGCCGGCATCAAGCCCATCGTGATGCCCCTTTGGGAGGGGCGGGATGCGCCGGGACAGATAAAGAACGCGCCACCGGAGTGGGATGATGGGACGGGGCGGATTCGCGGCGTGACGGAGCCGGCGATCATTGTGTATCTGCCGCCGGTAGGGCACCGCAACGGCGTGGCGATCGTGGCCTGCATGGGAGGCAGCTATGAGCATTTGACGAAGCTGGTGGGGGCGGATGAGACGGTGAAGACATTTGTGCCGCAGGGGGTGGCGATTATTTCGCTGAAGTATCGG
>CALCHA010000644.1 GCA_937901265.1 uncultured Phycisphaerales bacterium | reverse complement strand
TTTGCCTTTATGACCGGTCAGCCGGACGGTCCGCCCACCCTGCCCCCGTTCGGCCTGGCCGAGGCGCGCGCGGCGCTGGCCGCGGCCTACGCGGTGATGGTGGCTCTGCGAGCCCGCGACGCCAGTGGGTGTGGTCAGGGCGTCGATCTGGCGATGCCGCTCGCGGTTGATCTGTGATGCGCGGGCGTCATTGGCAACTTTGGCTCGATCAGCGGCGAGGCGCTCCTGCTGAACGTTGTAGGCCTGCTGGCCGGCGGTGGCCATATTCAACTGCTGCTGCGCGATGTTGCGGTAGTTGGTCGCCTCGGCATCGGACAGGTAGCGGTTGTTATAGGCGTCGTTGATGGTCGAGAGTGCGTTCTGCGCCCGGGAAACCGCGTTTGCGTACTGCGGGGGATTCTGGCTGATCGCATCATTCGACTGCTTGATCGACTGGTTGAAGAGCGCCACGGCCCGGTCATGACCGAGCTCGATGACCGACGCGTAGTTGCCAATGGCGCTGCCGCCAGCGGGACTCGTTCCCGCCGCCGGCATCGCGGTACCGTTGCTGGAACCAGCCATACCCGGAGCGACCGGCGGCTGATCCAGTGCACTTTGCGCCGACGAGACACCGGTCGCGGCGCCCCCAGCCGCAGTGCCCATGCTTCCGCCAGCGGCGGGAGCCATCGATGCGCCGTTGTCGTTGGGGGCGGCCACCTGGATGGTGCCGCCACCCGCTCCACCGCGGGCCATCGCGGTCTTCTTTTCATCAATTTTCTGCTGCAGCGCCGCGGGGCGGGCATTGTCCTGCCAACCCAGGTCCGCGCCGACATTCTGCACCGTCGCCAGGGCGTTCTGCGCTTCATCGAGCTTGCCCTGGTTGTACAAATCCTCGGCCTGATGCAGCAGCGTCCGCATCTGCTCGACCTTGTCAGCCTGCTTCTGGCGAACGAGGGCGAGCTGGATCTTCGCCTTCTCCTTCACGTCTGCCGAGGCGGCCGGATCGTCGACGACTCCCTGGAAGCCTTGCGCCGCCTGAGCGTAGTGCTCGGACGCAAGGGCCGCCTGAGCATCATCGAAGCCGCCCGAAGGGCTGGACTTGGCGATGGCGATGTCGGCATTTTTGATCAGGTCATTACGCCGCGAGCGCTGCTCTTCGGGGAGCTGCGCCGGGTCGATGTCCAGCAGGACCTTTTTGGCCTCGCCGTACTGCTTCTGATCGTAGAGTCTCGCCCCGCGATCGAGCTGGTCGCCAGCGGCTGGCCGATCCTGAGCGAAGGCGCGAGCCCCCGCGAGCAGACCGGTACCGACGACCAAGGTGGACGAGATCATTCCCGCCGCAAGGACACGAGAGCGAATACGCTTTTTCAAGGCGTTACTCCTTACCGCACGAACCTGAGGGCATGTGTCGAGTGAAAGGTGAAGGCGTGTCCTGACGGAACCCAGATGACCCGTGTGCGGACGTGATAGAGCGCACGGGAAGCCCGGGTAAAAAGATCTCAGGAATTCGCCACCACTGCCACCTGTTCCACGAAGTTTGTATTTGCCATCCCTGTTTGCCTTGCCGCGGCCGAGACCGAGGCCAAGCTGGGGCTATCCTAAAAGCGAGTGAAGAGGGCCGCAAGGGTTTCTTTAGGAAAAATCCTCGCAAAGCATTAAAGCGGACCTTCACCTGCCCGCATTGCACTCAAAGCTGGTCGTCATGGAAGCCGCCGGCAGGCGTCTGGTTGCCGCCACGAGGCGTAACGGGAGGACGAATCGCAGGTCGAGTCGTCGGGGGCGCCGTCACGGGCGGCTTGACTGCGGAATCCTCGAGATTTTTCAATTCCGGATCGGCCAGGTCGGCTTTCGAGTTCCGCTGAATCAGTTCGCCCTTGGGGCCGCGCAAAATCACGTCCTGTTCCCGCCCATTGGGGCCGGGGATCACGTCCACCACCGTGTAGGGCGTGTCGACGTCCATGCTGGTTCGCTTGTCCACCAGCGGTATGGAGCCGGCGACGGCCTGGCCTGCCTGCACGGTCCACTCCCCGCGATACCATTGACCGCCGGTCCATTTGAACACCCGGACGCCCGCCTTGGGAATCACCCCGCTGCTGCCCAGCGGCGCGGTCACAAAAAAGTACAAGTCGCCACGCACATTTACGGCCTGAGGCACCGGCACCCAGTTGGACGCGATCAGCGGCTCGCTCTGCATCGCCGGGGTCGCCAAGCCCTGTTTGAAGCGGTAAGTGGGGTTGTAATAAAGCACCCGCACCTGATACTGGTAAATGTGCCCCGCCTCCATCGAATCGTCGAAAAACTTGAACGGCACGGCCGCCAGCTGCGCCATCGCCGCCGGATTCAAATTCACGCCGGGCCGGTTCTGCGGCTGCTGCGGCTGGGGTTGCTGCGGCCCGAAGCCTCCGAGCTGGTCATCCACCTGCGGGGCCATGATCGTGGGGTCTGCCGGCCCTCCGCCGCCCGCCGGGGGCATTCCGGCACTGGGTGCCGGGGTCGGCGCGTTGGAGTAGTAATCGGGCTGCAGCACCTGCTTGTTATTCTGTTCGATCGCTGCCACCGCTTGCATCACTTCCGCGTCGCTGAGCTTCGACCAGTCGGGCAACGTGAGCGGCTTGCTGGCCGCGCTTGCCGGAGCGTTTTGCCAGTCCCCCCAGGTGCCATCGCCACGCTGTGGCCTCCGCTGGACTTCCACTTTCACCACCACCGCCCGTTGCAGGTTCTGTGGCAGCCGCTGATTGGCCTTGAGGGCCGGGTTGCTCATCGCCTTCACCAGGTCGGCCAGCGGAATCGCGCCGTCGATCTCCACCCAGGCCATGTCCTTGCGGGCCCCCACCGGCGGCTGCCCGATGGGCGCGGCGGCCTGGCCTGGTGCCTGAACAAGCACGACCTCACGGTGTGCTGTCGCCACCAGATCAATCGGATCGGGTGCCGTCGGCGTTACCACGGCGAACGTATTGACAGCCTGCGCAGCGCCCGGAGTGATCGGTGCCTGCAGCGGCGCGAAGTGGGGCACGGCCGCGCTGACCAGCGCCGCATTGAGCGGGCTCTGGTTGGCCACCTGGTTGTAGTCGCGCACAAAGTCGGGAATGTTCAACTTCAGATTGACGTTGCGGCTGGCGTCGCGCTTCTGCGCAAGTTGATCGAGCGACTTGGCCACATCACTTTCGATGTTATTGATGGCAATCGGCTCGCCGCCGTCTTCGGGCACTATCTGCACGGGTTGCAGAGCCAGCCAGCCGAGGTACAGCGCGCCGGCGGCCGCCACCGCAAGGACGATCTTTTCCACATGCCGCTCGAAAGGGTTGATGCCTTTGACGTTCATGTTGTTCTCCACCGCAAAGGGGGTTGGCCGGATGGGTCCGGGGGGCGAGCTTAAAACAGTTGGTTGTCGACCGGATTGTTGCCGCCACCACCACCGCCGCCGCCGGTGCTGTTGGGATTGGCCGGTGCTGACGGGCGGGCGCCATGTCCGCCCAGGACAGTCTTGCCATCTCTGACATCCGGCGGCATCAGCGGCACCAGCCAGGAACGGAAGAACAGCGCCTCCACCAGGATGTCCTTCCGCACCACCTGCGTCTTGCCATACAGGAATCCTGTGGCGGCGGCGTCGAAGGGGTCGACCGTCGTCGTGCGGACGTTCAGCACGGTGTAGCCGTTGTTCTGCCGATAGAGCGCATCGTAAAACTTGTTCTCCGCCGCCGGGTCGATGTACACCGTGATCCCCACCAATACGGTGTCATAGCTGCCGCCGCCCACATGCCCGGTCAGCGTGCGGCTGAGGTCGATGCCGTTGTTCGCGGGCGGTGCTGCGTTTTCCACGGCATTGATCGGTTCGAGGAAGAGACCGCCCTTGGCACCGCCAGCGAAGCCGCCGGCGTTATCCGCATCGCCGCCAATGGCAATTCGCTGCAGGCGTTTGATCGGGGAATCGCCGACGTTCTTGGACGAACCGTTGACATCGTTGATGGCGGCGATGATGTCCTTCTGCAGCCACGACTCGACGATGGATTGAAAAATTTCGTCGGCCGTGGGCTGGTTGGCCGAGTCCGCCCATTCGCGGTCCCGCAGCAGGGCGTCATCATCGACATACATCCGGAGGCTGTTGGCCCGTTCACTGACCTGGCCGGCGAAGAAGTTGTTTTTCGCATCGAGGCTGCCGGGGTCATTGGCGTTCATCATGCCTCCGCCACCCCCGGCACCGTGCATCGTCACGTCATAAAGGGTGGTGAGCTCCTGCATCGTCGGCGGCATGGGATGGATGTCCGCCCGTCCGGCCAGTGCGGCCATCCACGTGGGGAAGAGGCGGTTGTAGTCCTCTTTAAAGCCGAACGGGTTGCCGCTGCGGTCGATCTGCGGCAGAAAATGCGGCTCAGGCTTGTCGTTGAGCAGGGGCACCGGCGGGTTGGAGCCCGGCACCAGCCGCCCGCGCTGGTTGTCCCTGGCGGCCAGCTCGGTGATTTTTTGGGCCTGCTCCTTCATCCGCTGCTGCACGGTGAGCTTGGCCTTGGCCATTTCCTGGGTGGGCGGAGCATTGAAGGGCGGGGGGCCGAAGGGGATGTTGATTTGCATCGACATCGCCTGCAGCGACTTGGCCTCCGTCAGCCGAGTGTTGGCCTTCTCCAGCAGCGCCGCCTTGGTGGTGCTCAGTGGCCAGTAAATCGCGACCAGCGCCAGCAGCACCACCGCGCCGCAAACCACCAGAACCGCATTGGCTTTTACAAATTTCATCTCAGGGCTCCCGGGAAGGTCGGGGGAAATCGCTTGGTCAAAACCGCTTCGGTCACGCTCACTTCACATGCGCCTTGAACGTGAAGGTGAACTGGTAGGCGTTGTACATCAGCTTCGGACCCGATTCGTCCGGCGGGCTGAACGCATCCACCGGGCCCATGTCCTTGGCCGCCTGGGCGCTCATCGCACCCCCCAGGCCGCCGCCCATCGTGGGCGTCCCCGGCAACACCGGCGGCGGCGGCTTCACCCCCGCCATCGCCGGCACGAACAGATCCCAGTACGCCCCCGTCTTGCTCGCCCCCCACGGCCCGGCCGCCGTCGTTGCGGTCGTCCCACCCGCCGGCGGGAGAATGCTCTGGCCCGTCGACATCGATTCGCTGGGCACAAAGTAATAGGGCTTCGTGTTCCCATGCTCGTGCTTGGCCTTGTTCAGCAGCACGTCTTCAAAATCATCCTTCAACACCGTGTAGCGCGGCCGATCACTCGGACCGGTGGGCGGCGTGACGTAACCGGTGATCGTCACCAGGAATCCTCGCGGCGAATCGGGCGGCGGCGCCGCCCCGTTGGCTGCGGCCTTGGCCGGAGCGGGAGCGGCCGGTGCCACGCCTGCCGTGCTTCCGGCTGCGGTCGCATTGAGGTCCGGCATGAACGTCGAGTCGATCTTCTCGATCACGATCGCCGGCCCCCCCGGCTTGCCATGAGCCTGCGGAAGCGAACTCAGAATGTCCTCGTTCAACTGCGGCCACAGCGCCCGGTACTGCGCCAGCTTCACAAAGCTCTCCGCCGTCTGCTGGTCACTCTTGATCGAGGCATCGGTGATCTTGGTGAAGCTGTTTTTGGCGGCAGCGAATTCTCCCTGCACCAGCATGTTCTTGTTGTGCTGCTCGCCGTTCTCCATGGCGTCGTACGCCGAGCTCGCGCCGTAATACCGCGCTCCCAGCGACACCACGCCCAGCACGATCAGTGCCGCGGCGGCAATGAACCAGGGCTGCTTGCTCTTCCACATCATCTTGCGGGCGATTTCCACCGGCAGCAGGTTCGTGTCGATCGTCGCCAGGCCCAGCCCCTGAATCGCCAGGCCATACGCCGCCGTCAGGGACAGAATGTTGTCGTTCAGCGCCGGGGCAATCTTGCTTTCGGCATTGGCCCGCTTGAAGTTGTCCACGCGAATGACGTCCATCTTCAGTTCCTGCTGCAGATACTTCTGCAGGTTCGGAAGACGGAACGGATTGCCCATCCCCACCACCACGTCCAGCCGGCTGTCGCGGTGGCTTGACGAATAGTGGCCGATCGACCGCTGAATGTCGGCCACCAGATCGGCGAATACCGGGCGCATCGCCTGGAAGATCTGCTTCTGATACTTGGACTGCATCGCGTTTTTCTTGAGTTCTTCCGCCTTGTCGAAAGGCCGCTTGAAGGACTTCGAGAGCGCATCAGTGAAGTGAGAACCGCCGATGTTGATCGAACGCATCCAGATCAGGCCACGCTCGATGACCACCAGATCGGTGTGGTCGGCCCCCATGTCCACCAGCACCGCCCCCTTGTCCCCGCTCATGTTGTCGTAAGCCGCCGCATTGTAGACCGCCAGCGGCGAGAGCTGCACCCCCTGCACCGCCATCCCGACGGCGGAAAAGTTCGCCAGGACCTCTTCGACGAGGTCCTTCTTCATCGCGAAAATGCCCACCTCGACGTCTGGGGAATCGGGCGCCTGGAACTTGTAGAAGTCCCAGTTCACCTGGTCCAGCGGAAAGGGAATCTGCTGGATGGCTTCAAAGCGGACGATCTCGGGAACCTTCTTGGGCTCGACCGGCGGCAGCTTCACGAAGCGGGAAAAGGCC
>CALCHA010000643.1 GCA_937901265.1 uncultured Phycisphaerales bacterium | reverse complement strand
AAATCGAACCGGCTCTTCATTTTTCAGTGGGCGAGCCCGCCGAAGCGATTCGCACCCGGGAAGCCATCCGCGCCAAGGCGCCCGACAACATCGAGAACCTCAAACGCCTGGCCATGCTCTATTCGCGGCAGGGCGCTCCTCAGAAAGCCATCGACGTGCTGCGTCCGAACTACGACAAGCAGCCCGACGTAACGACGGCTGACTTCCTCGCCAAGATGTACAAGGAAACGCAGCAGCCCGGCGAGGCGATCAAGATGTACGACCCCTACGTCAACAGCGACAACGTCGGCGAAAAGTTCGTCGGCCTCATCGATAAGGGCGAAATGCTCCGTTCGCTGGGCCAGCAGGATCAAGCGATCCAGACCTTCGAGTCCGCCCTGACCATCGAGCCCAAAGGCACCGACGAAGCCGAGCGGCGACTGGCGGACTTTTACTTCGACTCCGGGGAACTCGCCAAGGCCGAAGGGCTGTATCAGAAAATTCATGATGGCTCGCGCGGCGCCGACCTCAAGGTCACCTACCGCCTGGCCGAGACGCTGCTGCGGGAGGGAAAGTTCGCGGCTTCCAACGCGCTCCTCGACAAGGATGTGCTGGCGCAGCGGCCGCAGGACGCCAAAGCGCTCGTGCTCAAAGCCGTTACGCTCCTCTCGCAGGACAAGGGCCTCGCGGCCGTGGATGTTCTCAAGGGGATTCTCTCCCGCGATCCCAACAACACCGACGCCCTGTTCTATAATGCCTCGGCACTGCTGAGCCTGAACCAGAACCTCGATGAGGCATCGCGCGATCTCCTGGCGGTGCGCGATGCCCCCGGAGCGCCGGCAGAAACGATGTTGAACAGCCGCCTGCTGCTGGCCCGCGTCTTCCGCCAGAGTCGCCGCTACACCGAAGCTGCGGGGGCCTACGAAGAGGCGATCAACAAATTCCCGCAGGTGCCGTCGATCCGCGTCGACTACGCCAATTACCTGCTGTGGGTGCTGGGGATGGACGTCAAGATGGCGGCCGGCGACAAGGGGCCGACGGCATCCGCGGTCCGCAGCGTCAAGGCGCAACAGCGGCTCGACGGGCTGCTGGCGAATTCCCAGCAGGCGTATCCCAAGGCTGCCGTATGGCAGGTCCTCGAGGGACGCGAAGCCGCGACCTTGGGCGATACCGCCAAGGCCCGGGAAAAGCTCGCGGCCGCCTTCGAATCCAGCGGCGGGAAGGACCCCTCCACCGCGTCGGCCTACCTGGCATCCCTGTTGGCGGCGAAGTCCTTCGACGACGTGGTGCAGACCGCTTCCAAGCTGCTGGTCGACCATCCGCAGGTCGCGGAGCTCTACGTGCAGCGCGGACAGGCCTATGCCGGTCTGGGAAAAGCGACCGCGGCACGCGACGATTTCGACCGCGCGCTTGCGCTTCTGGCCAAGGATCCCGACAGCCTCCTCGCGGCCGTCGGGAAGATGTCTCAGGCGATGGGCGCTTCGGTCGCCATTGACGTGCTCAAGTCCCACCTGGCCACGAATCCGGCAGAAGACGGGGCGCAGATGGCCCTGGCCGGGCAGCTCATCGCCGCCGGTCGCGGGTCGGAGGCCATTCCGGTGCTCTCCAAGCTCATCGCCGATTCGCGCACCACCCCGGGCGTCCTGGCACAGGCCAAACGGGCGCTGGGCCTCGCCAAATACCAGGGCAAGGACTTCCCCGGTGCCTATGCCGCCTACATGGACGTGCTCAAAAGCAGCCCCAACGACGCGGAAACGCTCAACAACCTGGCCTACATGCTTTCGGAAGATATGAATCGTCCCGACGACGCCTTGACCTACGCCGGCCGGGCGGTGGATGCTCTCCGCGAGGGCGGTCCCGAAGGCCTTGTGCTCAGCCAGGGAAGCGTCTTGGATACCTACGGGTGGGTGAAATTCCGGGCCGGGGACAAAGAGGGGGCCATCTCCGAGCTGCGGCGGGCAACGGAGATTGAAGCACTGCCCATGGCTTACCTGCATCTCGCAAAAGTGTATAAAGACATTGGACGGCTAGCCGAGGCCCGGAAGACAGCCGATACGGGAATAGGTATCGCGACCTCCACCAACGACCCCTCTCTCGCCGACCTGCAAGGGTTGCGCAAGGAACTGGGGAGCTGACCCTCCATGACCGTCAGCGGGCGGCCCGCGGCGGAAGATGAACCACCGGACCCTTAAGGAACTCGATAAACCGAGGCTTTCGTATGAACCAGTTACCCCTGACGGCGCTTCCTCCGCGACAAACGGTCAATGCGGACGCACCCAGTGTCTACTTCGTGCTGCGGCGCTACGCCGGCTTGATCATCGCGGGAGCCGTGCTGGGCACGGTCGTCTCCGCCGGCCTGTGGTATTGGTTGCGCAAGACCTCCCCCTACTACGCCGCGGAGGTCACCTTTCAGGTGTTGCCCCCGCCCAACCTGCTGCAGGACAAGGGCACGCCAGAGGCCGCCATGTCCACCGAGGAAATCGCCAGCTTCATCCGCCGCCAAGCCCTTTATTTGACCGGCGACGAGATGCTCCAGCAGATTCTTCAACGTGACGAATTCCAGCACGATTACCACGATGAGGCCCGGCAGCGCCCCAGCCGCTGGCTGGCTGATCATCAATCGAACCCCAAAAAGTACCTCAAACAAGACATGCAGATCGAGCAGATCCCCAATGCGCAGGTGTTCATCGTGCGCATGCTCGACAAGGACAATGTGGAGGCCGCGCGGCTGGTCAATGCCATTGCCGACGTTTATCTGGACCTGCTCCGGCGCGACACCCGGCTCGCGGAATCGCAGCGGACCAACGACCTGCGGTCCGCCGTCGATTCCCAGAAGTCGACGGTTGCCCGCTCGGAACGCGAGCTCAACAACTTCCGGGAAAACGCCAACATCGGCGTGGTCACCCAGCGTCACCAGGTGGAGGTGCAGACGCTCGCGCTGCTGAATACCGAGGTGATCAAGATGGAGGGGGACAAGGTCGCGGCCGAATCCACTTGGAACGGCCTCAAGGAGCAGGCGACCAATTCCGCGATGCCCCTCACCCCGGATATGCAGCAGTACGTGGAGAATGATCCGACGCTGCGCAACCTGGTGGCCACGCGCATGGCCTACGAGCAGCAGAAGAACGTGAACGTCGAAACCGTCGGCGGCTCGGCCAGCCGCAACACGGAGATTGACATCCGCCTCGCCACGGTGGCGGCACAGATTCAAAAGCTCCGGGATCAGCTGGGCAACCAGGCCCGGCAGCTGATGGTGGACAACGCTGAAACGCGCTACAAGGGTCTGGCCGCGCAGTTGCAGAACCTGCAGCAGCGGCGCGACGAAAAGGACCGCCAGGTCTCCGACCTCGATCGCGCCCTGGTGCAATACCAGCAGATGCAGGACGCCATGACCAGCCAGCAGAAGATCCTCGACGATCTGCAGGGGCAGCTCACCCTGGCCAACCTCAAAACGCCCCTCGATGACTCGCGCGTCCGCAAATTCGGCGGGGACGCTGTTCCTCCCGATCCTTCCGAAGTGGCCTGGCCGGTGAATTGGAAGTTCATCGTCCCCGGTGCGTTGCTCGGGCTCCTGCTGAGTTTCGGCGGTGCCTATCTTTATGAGCTGCTCAACACCCGCGTCCGCAGCCCCCGCGATATCACCAAAACCATGCAACTGCCCCTTCTGGGATTCGTCCCCGATCGCGACGACGATGATGCCATCACCGGCGACATCGCCACCGCCGTCCGCACCAGCCCGGGCTCCATGGTCGCGGAATCCTTCCGCCAGATCCGGGCGCGCCTTCTTGCCCAGCCCGATGGCCAGCCGCTGCACACCCTCCTGGTCGCCTCCGTCGGTCCCGCTGGCGGTGCAACCACCGTCGCCAACAACCTCGCGATCGCCCTGGCCATGCACAACACCCGCGTGCTGCTGGTCGATGCCAATTTCCACCGCCCCGGACTCGGGTCGATTTACAAAAACCTGCCGTCGGTCGGCCTCAGCGACGTCATCGCCGACCCTTCCAAAATTGCCGCGGCGATCATGGAAAGCAGCGAGCAGCCCCGCCTCCACCTCATGAGCGCCGGCACCCGCTCCCCCGCGGGCAACGCCGAAGTCCTCGAAAGCAAGGCCTTCCGCGACCTGCTCGACCAGCTCAAAACCCAATACGACATGGTCATCTTCGACGGGGCACCGCTCAGCCTCGTCTCCGACGGCCTCACCATCGGCGGTCGTGTCGACGGCGTCATGGCCGTCGTCCGCGCGGGCGAAGTCAGCCGCGGTCTGGTTGGCCGCGTCCGCGACCAGCTGCGAGGCGTCCGCGCCAACCTGCTGGGCGTGGTGCTCAACGCCGCGCAGATCCACGGTGCGGGTTACTTCAAGCAGAACTACCGGACGTTCTACAAATATGCCGCCCCCGGCCGCCCGGAGGCCTGAGCCACCACCACACGATGGCCCCGCCCCTGAAACCGGAAAACCGACACCCTCAGGGGTCGGGGCCACTTGCCAAAAAGCGCTCGAAAACGTAGAGTAAAGACTTCCCGCCGACATAGCTCAGTGGTAGAGCGAGGCTTTCGTAAAGCCTAGGTCGAGGGTTCGAATCCCCCTGTCGGCTGTAACCCCTTGATCACCTCCAGCGCAGCGATTCCCCGGAAGTGAGTGTTTTCCGGCAGATCGCGCCTGCACTCCAATAATCAGGCAAGTGCCCAACGCCGTCCGCCCCCGCCCGGCCGCTTCAGTTGCCCGCGTGAGACGTGATCCACTTCTTGGCGTCAGAGTCCCCCGCGTTCGCCCCCTTCTGGTACCACTCCCGCGCCATGTCCATGTCCTTGTCCGCCCCGAGGCCGTTTTCATACGCCCGGCCCAGGTAGTCCATCGACGCCGCGCTGCCCGCATCCGCGCCTTTGTGGAACCACTCAAGCGACGTGGCGAGGTCCTTGTCGACCCCCTTCCCGTCGCGGTAGAGCCTGCCGATGCCCGCATAGCCGTCGAGGTTGCCGAGCCCGGCAGCCTTTTTGTACCACTCCATGGCCTTGACGTAGTCCTTCTCGGTACCCACGCCCGTCTCGAAGCATAGTCCGTAGGAATAGGCCCCGGCAGGACTTTTCATTTCCTCCGCCGACTTGCGGAACCAGGCCAGCGCCTGCTGCGGGTCTTTCGCCGTCCCCTCGCCATCACGATACATCCCGGCGAGCCAGTTCATCGCGGTGCTGCTCTTGCCGTCGGCCCCCTTATGAAACCAGGTCAGCGCCTCGGCAAAGTCCTGTTTCACACCGTAGCCATAGTAGTACAGCACCCCCATGTTGGTCATCGCCGCCGAGTTGCCCTTGGCGGCCGCCTTGCGATACCAGATCATGGCCTCCGCATAGTCCTGCTTCGTGCCGCTGCCCTGACGATACATCCAGCCCACCTGCGACATTGCGTCATCGTCCCCCAGCGCCGCCGCCTTCTTGTACCACGCCAACGCCTGCGGCAAGTCTTTGTCGACGCCGCGGCCATTCTCGTAGCTGGTGGCCAGGTCGTACATTCCCGATGAATTCCCCGCGTCCGCCGCCTTCTGGTACCAGGTGAACGCCGTCGCATCATCCTTCGGGACGCCCTGCCCCTTTGCGTACAACAGCCCGACATACGCCAGCCCGTCCGACTCCCCGTTGTCCGCCGCCTTCTGGAACCACATCATCGCCTTCACGAAGTCCTGCTCAACCCCCTTGCCATCGCGATAGAGTCTCCCCAGCGACAGCATGGCCGTGCCATGCTGCGCGTCGGCGGCCTGCTTGTACCAGGTGAGGGCCAGCGGCATGTCCTTGTCCACGCCATGGCCATACTCATAACAGTAGCCAATCTTTTGCATCCCCCCGGCGTTCCCGATCTCGTTCGCCGACTTCTGAAACCATGCGAACCCCTGCTTTTCATCCTTTGGCACGCCCCGGCCATCGATGTACATCAGGCCGATCCAATTCATCGCCGTGCCGCTCTTGTCGTCAGCCGCCATGCGGAACCACTTGAGGGCCTCGGCGTAGTCCTGATCCACCCCCCGTCCCTCGTGATAGAGCGTACCCAGGTTGTTCATCGCCGGGCTGTTGCCCGCCTCCGCCGCCTTCTTGTACCAGGTGATTGCCTTCTGATAGTCCACAGCCGTCCCCAACCCATGGTGGTACATCCACCCGAGATTGGCCTCCGCGCTGACATTTCCCGCCTCCGCCGCCCTGGTGAGCAGGTCGAAGGCCCGCGGCAGATCCTTGGCCATCCCATCCCCATCCATCAGCTTGCGCCCCAGGTCGTTCATCGCCGCCGGCGTCAGCGACCCCGTTGGATCCGACTGCGCAAACGTCGGCACCGCCGCGACGAGAGTCAGTGCCAAAAGGGAGGGCAGGGCACGGCTGATGGTGCGCGGGCGCATGAAAACCTCCGGGGGAAAAAGTTTTATTGCGAATTCCAATCCTGCAAATACCCGAAACCCCAGCCCGATAACCTCGCCCGGAGCATCAAGGCGATTCTACGATGCCTTCGATAGGATACTCCCAACGATCCGTGCGAAACGGCGACGCCTGCAGACCCTCCTAGTTGTACAACTTACCCCCCTCCGGAA
>CALCHA010000642.1 GCA_937901265.1 uncultured Phycisphaerales bacterium | reverse complement strand
CACCTCCGATGCAAAGTTCATGGGCTTCACCCGCACGCTTTACCAGCAGATCTTCGATCAGGTGAAGGGCCAGATGTGGAAAGATGGCGGCCCGATCGTCGCGGTGCAGATCGACAACGAATCCACCAACGTCCGCTATCTGCAAGACCTCAAGGCCATGGCCCAGGAGATCGGCTTTCAGCCGCCCCTCTGGACCATCACTGCCTGGGACCACGTCCGCCCGCCGGAGACGGGCTTCGTGCCCATGTTCGGCGGCTATGCCGAGGGCTTCTGGTACGAGGACAAGGGCATGCCCGCCAAGGGCCGCACGCACTACTTCTTCACCCCCATCCGCGACGATGCCGAAATCCTCCCCGCCACCCTCACCGCACGCCCCAACTCCATCGACATGTCCTACATCAACAAGTACCCCTTCCTCACCTGCGAAATCGGCGGCGGCATGGCACAAAGCTACATGCGCCGCACCATCATGTCCTGGCAGGATGTCACCGGCTCCGCCTTCACCCAGTTCGGCGCCGGCTCCAACCTCCTCGGCTATTACATGTACCATGGCGGATCGCATCCGCTGGGCGCCAACGGCCAGGGCCTCCAGGAAAAACAGGACTCGCTCACCACCAACTACAACGACATGCCGGTGATCGATTACGACTTCCAGGCCCCCCTCGGCGAATTCGGCGAAGTGCGGCCAAGCTACCATTCGCTGGGCCTGCTGCACGCATTCATGGCGGATTTTGGGGAGTCGCTGGCGAAGATGCCCGCCGCGTGGCCGGCGGAAATGCCCAAAGGCGTCAACGATGAGAAGACCCTCCGCTGGGTCGTCCGCACCGACGGCAAGAGCGGTTTCGTCTTCATCAACAACTACGAACGCGGCAAAACGCTGCCGCCGCGGAATGTCGATTTGACGCTGAAGCTCGCGGCGGGTGATGTGCGCATTCCCGCCGCCGGGCAGACGACCATCCCGGCGGATACCTTTGCCATTCTCCCCTTCAATCTGGATATGAACGGCGTGCTGCTGACCGAGGCAACCGCGCAGTGGGTCTGCAAGGTCGATGGGCCGACCCCGACCTATGTGTTTTTCACGCCCGGCGAAATGAAAAGCGAATTCGTCGTCGAGGGCCAGACGCTTGCCCCCGTGGCCGGAACGACGGCGACGACGGTAACCGCCAAAGATGGAAAAACCGCCAGAATCCTCCTCCTGACACAAGCCCAGGCAATGCACCTGACCAGGACGCACCTCTGGGGCGCCGAT
>CALCHA010000641.1 GCA_937901265.1 uncultured Phycisphaerales bacterium | reverse complement strand
CGCCCCACCCTCCAGGCTGCCCCCCTCGTACCGCGGGCGTCCCGCCCGCCCCAGCCCGCAGGCCGACCCCCCGTCGCCCGACCCAACACCCCCCATCCCCCCCTGTCACCCATACGCCTTCGCCATCTCCGGATAAACCAGGATGTGCGAGTTCGTGTCATACCGCCCGCCGCCGCGCCGCCCGAATCCCTGCGCCTGCGTTGCCGGTGCCGTCGCAGGTGCCGTCATGACTTTCCCATCCGCTCCCAGCGTACTTGCCGGCAGATGCGGCTTGTTGTTGTCGTCATTCCCCGCATTCACCCCATTCTTGTCGAAAATCGCTTCGCGCCACCGCGTCGGCTCCCAGATAAAACTCCCGATCCCCTTCCCATTGGGCGCCCCATAAATCAGATCGTTCAACTCCCGCTTCTTGTACGAATACTCCGCCGCCGCAAACGTCAGCTTCGGATAGCGCACCGCCAAATCATCGAAGTTGTTCTTCCAATCCCCCGACTTCGCCTCGTTGTAACAACTCATCCCGATGATATCGAACTCCACCCCATGCTTCACAAAATTGTCCACCCACGGCACGATCGCCGCATTGCTCCGGCCCAGATGGTTGTGCACCATGATCTCCACCCGCTTGTCCGCGGCACGCACCGCTGAACACCCCGCCTGAATCAATGCCGCAAACTTCGCCCCATCGCTCTTGCGCCCATCGGGAAACAAACACCCATCCGACGTCTCATTGCCCACCCCCATCATCTCCGGCATCACCCCCGCTTCCCCCAGCGCCTTCTCCGTCCGTCCGACATACGCGTTGACGGCCTTCTCCAACCCCGCAAAATCCAGATCCGCCCACGCCGCCGGTTTCGCCTGTTTCCCGGGGCTCGTCCAGGTGTCTCCCAGATGACAGGTCACCAGCACGCCCATCCCCGCCTTCTTGGCGCGCTTCGCCATCGCCACCGTATGCGCCACATCACAAAACGCCTCGCTCTGCCGCGCCGCATACCCGCCCGGTGCCTTGGGATCATTGAATACCCGCAGCCGTATAAAATTGAACCCATACGCCGGCAAAATATCAAAAATATCCTTCTTCACGCCCCGGTCCCAATAGGTCGCGCCCCCCGCCTCATCCTCTGGAATCCAGGAAATATCCGCCCCCAGCACATATTTCCGTTTCCTCGCCGGCAAGGCCCGATCCGCCGCCCGCGCCTGCCCCCACGCCTCACTCCCAAACCGCCCTCCCACCACCGCCCCGGTCCCCACTGCCGCCGCCGCCGCCAAGAACGCCCGCCGATTCATCGCCATCACGCAACCTCCATCCAAATAACCTCCGCCATTATCCCGCCAACCCCACCCCTGTCACTCCCCATTTTCAATTTCCCCGCTCCCCCGCTGTTTATCCCGAACCCGGAACTTGCCCGGGAGCGCGAGTGAACCCAGCGAGACCGCGAGGCTGCTGGCGGCGGGCGGGTGTGCTAAAGTGGGCGAGGCAATGGGGCCAGGGGGCAACGGGAGCGTGGAGGCAAGCGTGCAGGTGGCCGACGTCGGTGATCCTCAACTCCGGGCCAGCGGCGTCGTCCCTGACCGCCGTCGCGTGCTGCTCTACCTGTTGCTCCTCGCGGCACTGGTGGTCGTAACCTTCGGGCGGTCAGGCAGCTTCCAGTTCGTCATGTGGGATGACGACCGAATGTTGTACGCCAATCCGCATGTCCACGGCCTGACCGCCGCGAACTTGCACTGGATGTTCACCGACTCCACCTACAACCGCCTCTACATGCCCCTGGGATGGCTCGGCTATGCGCTCAGCGTCGCGCTGGTCGGTCTCAATGCGCCCGCGCAACATCTCGTCAACGTGGGACTGCACCTGGTCAATGTGTTGCTCCTCTTTGCCCTCCTTCGGGAGCTGCTGAAAGCGGCGCGATCGCCCGTTTCCGCCGGTTGGCAGGATTTCGCGGCAGCGGCTGGGGCGGCCTTGTGGGCGGTGCATCCCCTGCGCGTGGAGGCCGTCGCGTGGGTGGGAGCACGCGTGCACCTGATGATGGCGGTCTTCCTGCTGGCGGGGCTGTGGATGTACCTGCGCAGCGTCCAGCGGGCGGCGGATCGCCGGCAACTGATGTGGGGGCGTCCGCTCTTCTGGGCGGCTGTGGCGGGATATGGGCTGTCGCTGCTGACGTTTCCCGCGGGCCTGCTCCTGCCGGCGGTGCTGGTGGTGCTGGACGTCTACATCCTGGGCCGCGCGGAAGGCGAGCCGCGGCGCGGCCCTGCGTGGGCCCGGCTGATCGTCGAAAAATGGCCGATGTTCCTCCTGGCGATGGCGGCGATCGCGGTCAGTGTCTGGGGGCGCTTTCACACCCAGACCATGGCCCACGCGGCCGGCGTGGACACGTTCGGGGTGGGCTCACGCCTCATGCAGGCGTTTTATGTGTGCGCGTACTACGTCGCGGCAACCCTGTGGCCAACCCATTTGTCGCCGGTCTACACGACGCTGGTGCGATTTTCGCCCGACGAACCCCTCTTTGTGTTCTCAGCCGCGGCCGTGGTGGGCATCACGGTGGTGCTCTTCGCGATGCGGCGACGGTGGCCGACGGCGTGGGCCGCATGGCTGTGCCACCTGCTCGTGCTGCTGCCCTTTCTGGGACTCACGGAGCATCCCGATTACACCTCCGACCGTTACACGTATGGGGAAGGGGTCATTTACAGCGCGCTGGTCGCCGGATGGCTGGCCAGTGGGCGGGTGGCGCTCCACGTGCGGAAGATGGCGGCAGTGGCCGCGGGGGTGATCGTGGTGGGGTTGGCCGCCCTGTCGTTTGGGCAAGTGGCGGTGTGGCGTGACACGCCGACGCTGTATGCCTATGTGCTGCAGGAGCTTAATGGAGATCCCTACGGCCTGGATATTCATTTGCGCTGGGCGCGGTACGCGCTGCAGCAGGGGGATGCCGCGGCAGCGTTGCGCGAGGCCGACGCCGTGCTGGTGCAGGCCCCAAAAGTGCCAACGGCAGCGGAGCTTCGCGGCCAAGCATTGGAACTGGCCGCCCGCCAGGGAAGCCAGCGCGGCCTGTCGCTGGCCGAGGTACGCGAGCTCTATCTCGCGGCCGGCGCAGCGTTTCGCCGGGCCTTCGTCCTGCGCCCGACGCGGCCCCTGCTCGAACAGGCCGCGGCAGCCTACGAGGCGGGCGGCAATCCCGCCGCCGCCGCGGAACTGCGGGCCGCGGAAACGCCGGACGGCGGCCCTCCGCCGCCGCGATGAGCGCCACGCGCGAGGGGTTGTTGCAATAACGACGCCGTTACGTATAATGGTCCGTCTCATGCGGGCGTAGCTCAGTGGTAGAGCGTCACGTTGCCAACGTGAATGTCGAGGGTTCGACCCCCTTCGCCCGCTGTATAAGTTCTAAAAATAAACGGGCTTACGGCGCATCCAGTCAAACCCCCAAATTGCGCATCCAAATCTGTATCCAATTTTACCGAATTTTTGGGTACAGCCCTCCTCCGTGACAATTCCCCCTGACCACCACCCCCGGCGTTCAGGGGATTTTTTTTGAAGTTCCAACGGACATGGTGCGCTGCCCCGCAAGTGCTGGAAGAAGCACGCGCGGGGAAAGGTGCATTACCTGGGGAAGGGCAAGTGCAAGGGGAAGTACGACATCGACGGCTACCACGCCGCCCTGGATGAGTGGATAAAAATGGATGGGGAGTTCCTCGCTCGGGCGCGGGCGGAACAGATTATGGCGTCCGACCCCGAGATCGCGAAGAAGATCGGGATCGCCCTCCGCTGGTGTTTGACTCCCTGTCGGAGAAAAGTAAGAGGAGCAGGAACGACAAGATCAACGAGGCCTGCAATGGCTGGGTGAAGGAGCAGAAGGTCAAGGACGCCAAGGGGCCGGCGGCGATCCGCAACACCTCGGCGACGAAACTGGGAAGCCATAACGATTACCGCGCCTACGCGCAGCATTTTCTGGCTCGATCGGCGAAAACCGTGGCGGATAAGCCTTACGTCGTGCCGTCGCAGGAATTGTTCGACAAGGCGGTGGCGTGGCTGGGCGAGGAATACGGCTTCACAGCCCCTTCTCTTCCGCCCAAATAAGTGGGGGCTCTTATGGCGGGTGAGTGGCGGTTGCGGATCATCGCGGCGTGGCTGGGGCGGTGGATTTCGGCAATCTTGATCTTTTCTTGATGCCGCGGAGGGGGTTATTGACGGCCTCCTTATCACACTTCTCACGCAAATCTGGTTGACTGTCAGACGAAGCAGAAAGGAGTCCGCCATGGACCTGATTTACGTTTCGGTGATTGTTGTTTTCTTTGCGATGACGCTCGGACTGGTGAAGCTTTGCGGCGTGCTGGGAGGTGGGCAATGACGGCGCTGTACTGGGTTGGCCTGGGGCTGACGGCAGGGTTGCTGGTGTACCTGGTGGTGGCACTTTTGTTGCCGGAGAAATTTTCATGACGACGTACGGATGGATTCAGATTGGACTGTATGTGGCGGTGCTGCTGGCGCTGGTGAAGCCACTGGGGGCGTACATGGCGCGGGTGTACGACGGCAGGCCTTGCGGGCTGGATCGGGTGCTGGGACCCGTGGAGCGGTTGATCTATTGGATGTGCGGGGTGAAGCGGGAGCAGGGGATGCGGTGGGCGAAGTATGCGGTGGCGTTGCTGGTGTTCAATTTGATGGGGCTGCTGGCGGTGTATGGGCTGCAGCGGGTGCAGGGAATGCTGATGGGGAACCCGGCGGGGGTGGGGGCGGTGCCGCCGGATTTGTCCTTCAACACGGCGGTGAGTTTCGCGACGAACACAAACTGGCAGAGTTACAGCGGCGAGACGACGCTGAGTTACCTCACGCAGATGGTGGGGATGACGGTTCAGAATTTTCTGTCCCCGGCGACTGGAATGGCGGTGCTGGTGGCGCTGATTCGTGGGTTGCGCGGGAAGCAGATCAGGGACCTGGGGAATTTCTGGGTCGATGTGACGCGGAGCACGCTTTATATATTGCTGCCGCTGTCGGTGGTGCTGGCGTTGGCGCTGGTGTCGCAGGGGGTTG
>CALCHA010000640.1 GCA_937901265.1 uncultured Phycisphaerales bacterium | reverse complement strand
TCCGCTGCTGCGCTACGACGGGTACTACTTTCTGGCAGACCTCCTGGAGATCCCGAACCTTATGACCAAGGGGCGGCAACTGGTGGGCTATTACCTCCAGAAGCGCCTGCTGAACCTCAAGCCGGTGGCCCCGCCGGATCATGGCCGCGCCGGCTGGCTTGTGACCTATGCGGCGGCCAGCACCGTGTACCGGTGGATGGTGGTGTTCGGAATCATCAGCCTGCTGTACTACTTCTTTGCGCAGTTCGGGCTGGCACCCTTTGGCATCATGCTCGCGGTGCTGTACGTGGTCCTGACCGTGCTCTGGCCGATGTTCAAGACGATGGGCTTCATGTGGAAGCAGCGCTGGGACGTGGGCAAACGGCTGGTGTACATGGGCGTCGCCGCCGGGGTCGCGGTGGCGGTGCTGGGTGTGGTCGCGCTGCTGCCATGGCGGCACACGATCCGTGAACCGCTGGTGGTCCTCAGCGCCAGCGATGAGCCGGTGTATGTGAAGACGCCGGGGTATGTGGAAAAGGTGGAGAAGGATTCGGGGGACCAGGTGCATGCTGGCGACGTGATCGTGCTGCTGAGCGACCCGACGCTGGAGCAGGAGCTCAACGAGGCGCTTGGCAACATCGAAGCGGAGAATCTGAAATATAACCAGGCGATAACCGCGAGCAAGACGACGGTGGCGGTGGCGGCGCACGATGCGATTCAGGCTTACCAGCAGCAGGTAAGCGACATCCGCGAGCGCATTGAGAATTTGACGCTGCGGGCGCCGGTGGAGGGCGTGGTGGTGCGTGAGCGCAGCTTGAAAAGCATCGTGGGAAACTACGTGGTGCCCGGCGTGCCGCTGTGTCGCGTGATTCAGACGGACAAATTGCAGGCGCGCATCAGTTTGCCGCAGGAGCAGGCGGCTCTGGTGAAGCGGGGGATGCCGGTGAAAATTCGCGTGTGGGCGAACCCGTCAACGCCCATCGAGAGTTACGTGTCGCGCGTGAGCTCGCAGATTTCGGATCAGCTGCTGCATCCGGCGCTGGGCAGTGAGAACAAGGGGGAGGTGAACGTGAAGGCGGACGATAAGGGGCAGGTGAAGAGCACCAACCTGCGGAGCACGGTGTTTGTGAATCTGCCAATGGATGGGGGATTCCTGGCGGATGGAATGACCGGGCGGGGAGAGATCGTGGTGGAGCGCGGGACCAACGTCGCCCAGCGCGTGTGGCGTGCGATTCTCGATTCCACGACGCCCGAATTGCGACTCTAAACCGATCACCGAGGGGCGGGCGGCGTGGTGGATTTGTCCAGAGACTGAACGTCCGTCGGGTGCATCTTGCGACCGGCCCAGGTGTTCCCGCCGCGATAGTGGTCGACGACTGACCCCAGGAAGATCAGCAGGAAAAAGCCCAGCCCGGGCGCGAGCGTGAGTGCGGTGATGGCCGAGAAACCCAGCAGACGGGAGGCACGCACGCCTGCGATGGATTGCGCCACAAATGCAACGAGCGCGAACGCGAGAGTGGTGAGCGTGACGCCCGAGGGCTCCACGCAGGCAAGCACCATGGCGGCGAGCAGGTAAAGCGGCACCGCGGCCCCCAGCAGGGCCAGAAAGGCCGCGATGGGGAGAATCGCCAGCGGGTTGTAGTTGGCCCCGGCGTAAGCGTTTTTCTTGAGCCCGCCAAACGTATCGCGGAAGCCTTCGTACATGCGGGCGACAATGAGGTCGTGCGTCGCGGCGGTATACACGCGCCTGCCGGCGGCCTTGGCACGCTGGCCAAATGCCACGTCCTCGATCACCTGTCCGCGCACTCCCGCATGCCCGCCAAGGTGCCGATACGTTTCGCCATTGATGAGGAAAAACCCGCCGGCAACCAGCGCCACGGGAGTGGCCGGATCGTTGGCGCGGTACAGCGGCAGCTTGAGCGTGATAAGCGTCATGGCCGGAAGAAGCCCCAGCAGTTCGCCGAAACTTTCATAGCGCAGCCCCGGAAGCAGCGAAAGCAGATCGGCCCGGCGATGCAGCGCGAGGCGCATGGCCTGCGTGAGGCAATCGGGGTGATAGACGAGGTCGGAATCGGTGAAGAGCAGCCACCCCGCGTCGCGCGTGTAGGGCTCCGCCTGCGTGATCGCCCACGTCTTGCCGATCCAGCCCGCCGGTGGGGGGGTGGTGTTGTGGAGGACCGTCAGGTGAGGATGCCGGGCGGCGAGCGTCGCGAGGACCTCGCGCGAATTGTCGGTGGATTGGTCATCCACAAAAATGACGCGGAAGTCGGGGTAGGACATGGAGCAAAGGCTGCCGAGCGTTTCGGACAGGAGGTGACCCTCGTTGCGTCCCGGCGCGATGATGGTGATCGGCGGAAACCGCGGCGGATCGTCGGCGTAGGGGGTCGTGACGTCATCGGTGGGGAAGGCCCCGTTCAGCCGGTCGGGCGAGTCGCCATGGTCGTAGAGAAACAGCGGGGCACGCCGCTGCGATGGAAGGAGCAGCACGTAGCTCCAGAACAGCGCAGCAAGCAGGCTCAGGATCATGAGCAAAACAATGAGCATAAGAACGACGGAACTCATTGCTCAACCCTCGCGGCG
>CALCHA010000639.1 GCA_937901265.1 uncultured Phycisphaerales bacterium | reverse complement strand
CGCTTCTGCTGCGCCATGGCGAGGGTGTCGACGAGTGCATAGGGGGAGCGATAGACCGGACCGACGGGTGGTTGGCCTCCGGGCACATACACGCCGGGGGCCACGGTCGGCCCGCCCGCGGCCATGGTCGCCTGCTGGCCATCAACCCACGCCACCACCGGCGGCACGGGACCTGCCTCGGCCGGCGTCGGCCCAAAGGCCGATTCCTCGTTGTACCAGCCGCGTCCCGCGCGCATCGGCCCCTGACCGGCGTCGATGAACAGCAGCACATTGGTGGAGGGATCCCCGGTCTGCGTCACCACCGGCTGGATGGAGGGATCCATCTTCACGGCAAGCTGAAAGTTCTGCCGGGCGAGGTCGACGTTGCCCAGCCGCAGGTAGCAGAACCCCAGGCCGTAGTAACCCAGGGCGAAGTTGGACTGGACTTCCTGGATGTGTTCCTGGTCATCCTTTTTGGCGTAATCCTGCAAGTTGAAGAGGGAGTTCTGGAAGGCGGCGCGGGCGTTTTCGTAGTCGTGCCGGATGAGGAAAATCAGGCCCAGGTAATAGTGGGCCATGGCCTGTTCAAAGGGCTCCCCCTTCCAGACCTTGACGCCTTCGAAGAAGACGACAGCGCCCATGGTGCGGTCACCGGCGTTGGTGTTCGTGGTGTGCAGGACCTGATAGGCCGCGAGAAACGCCGTCTGGGCATTATCGAGCTGCCCTGCGGCGAGGGCGCAACTGCCGTAGCGGCAATTGTCGAGGACGTAGTTTTCATCCTTCTTCGTGGTCGTGGGCTGCAGTTCCGCGGCGGCCTGCGCGTAAGCACCCTGCTTGTACAGGGTAATGGCCGTGCGGGCCTTGGCCGGGGTCTGGTTGCAGCCACCCGCCGCCGCCATGGCCAACAATCCCGCCGCCGCCACCTTGCGTCCAACACGACACTGCATCACGAGCTCCAAAGCAATCCGCCCCTCCGCCCCGGTTACCGAGACGCTTCACCGATCAATCCAGGAGGCCTTTTTTGATGTGCTTGCTGGTTTCAAACTGTCCGATCCAGAGCTGCGCCCCGGCGTTGTTCCCGGAGAGCCGGGTGAGTTTGTACTGGCAGAGATAGGTATCGCCGCGCTGCCGCCGGGTCACGTTGGTGTCGGCGAGAAAGGTGGCCCAGAGGGCATATTGGGGCTCGATGCGGGCTTCGCTTTCGCCGAGCTTGTTCTCGGGGATTTCCTCAGCCCGCAGCTTTTCGTAGTCTTCGCGGTTGATGACCCAGATGAACTTGTCGCGCAGCGCCGGCTGCTGGGCCAGCAACCCCTGCAGCCGGGCCACAAAGAGCTCTTTGCGGTTGTCCACAATGATCTCGTTGGTCTCGTTCTGCACCGGTTTGATGACGATTTTCAGGGGCCCCTGCGCGGCGGCGGCCATGACCTGCGGATCGGAGGCGATCTGCTGGGCCATCTGGTCGGTCATGGCCTGCATGTCGTCGGCGTTGAGAAAGGTGGTTTTTGCGTTTGGATTGACGGCGGGGCCGGAACATCCCGCCAGGACCGCTGCCAGAACCAGTGCCGGAATCCCCACCCAGCGCGCTGCGACAAATTTCATCGGTTCGTTCCTGAAAGCGTGGTGCCTGAAATTTTGTATTCAATCACACCGGAAAATCGGCGATCCACGCCGGCGGGTCGCTGTTGGCCCGGCCGGGCGTGGAGGCAGAGCGTTCTCAGTTGAGGTTGAGCGTGCGCACCTCGTATTGGCCGGTCCACACCTGATCGCCGGTGACCAGGTTCACCAGCTTGAACTGGCAAAGGTAGTAGGTGGTCTTGCCATTGTTCTGGCTGTAGAAGGTGCCCTGCAGGTAAAACTGCGGCACGCGCCGTCCCGTGGAGGGGGCCACGCCGGTACGGGATTCGTCTTCGGTGATCAGCCCCGGGCGATTGAGTTCCTGCGCCTGAAGCTGTTCAAGGTGCGCACGCTCATCGACAAACTGGATGCGGTCGCCGCCCTGTTGGGCCAGCAATCCCTGCAGG
>CALCHA010000638.1 GCA_937901265.1 uncultured Phycisphaerales bacterium | reverse complement strand
GGGGTGGAGCTGGCGGGGGCGTTGAAAAACGTGATTGCGATCGCGGCGGGGATATTGGATGGGATGCGTGCGGGGAACAACGCGAAGGCGGCGCTGCTGACGCGGGGGCTGGTGGAGATATCGCGGCTGGGGGAGGCGTTGGGGGCGCAGGCGGAGACCTTTGCGGGGTTGGCGGGTTTGGGGGATCTGGTAACGACCTGTTTTTCGCCAGAGGGCCGGAACCGGTCATTTGGGGAGCGCGTGGGGCGCGGGGAGGCGCCGCTGGCGATCGTGGCGTCGATGCCGGGGGTGGTGGAGGGGATGCCGACGTGTGAGGCGGTGGTGCGTTTGGCGCGGAAGATGGGGGTGGAGATGCCGATAGTGGAGGGGCTGCACGCGGTGCTGTTTGAGGGGCGTCCGCCGCGGGAGCAGTTGGCGGATTTGATGGCACGGGATCCGAAGCCGGAGGTGCTGTGAGGGGCAGGGCCGTGGGGAAGAGGGGGTGCAACTATGGATGGGATGGGGCGTTAAGAACTGCAGCGGTGTCCGCCTGAGGCTTCGGAAGGATGAGCCACGGGAAAACATCCGGCGTGCTCGGTTGTCCGTAGGACAACTTGGCGGACTTTCTGTACCGCTCGACCGGCCTGCTGTAGGTCGGCGTTTGCCATCAAGAACACCCCGTGGGGAGATACTGCATGCTCTGGTCCTCAAAGTCTGCTCAGCCGTCACTTCGCAAGGCCACCCGGCGTCAGCGTGCCAAGGCCGCGCGGCATCAGCACGGGCTTCAGGCGTTGGAACAACGCACCTTGCTGACGGCGGCGTCAGGCTACACTGAAATTTTCGCAAATGGGGTGATCTCGGGGTGGGTCTCGGATCCCGATTCGCCGACGGCGGCGGTGACGGTGCGGGTGACGGTGGATGGGATTTCGCGCAACATCACCGCGTCGACCGTGCGGGTCGATGGCAAGCTGCAGTTCTCGGACACGGTTGGACCGGGGACGCACACGGTGTCGCTGGCGGCACTGGACGTGCAGACGGGCGGGGCGACGGTTTTCAAGACCGGCACAATCACGAATGCGGCGCCGGTGGGTGGGGTGGTGATGGTCAATGGCGGGACGGGCGTGACGGGGTATGTGACCGACGCGAATGCGACGGGGCAGGTGGTGCAGATGCAGGTGTACCAGAATGGGGAATTGTTCAGCACCGTGACCGCCAACGCGACGATCGGGGCGCTGCCCGCGGGTCATGCGTTCAACGTGACGGGTCTGACGGCAGGGTCGGTGGTGGATGTGTTCGCCATCGATGCCCCCTCGGGCAAGAAATGGCTGATGCTGAGCAACGACCGGGCGTCACGCGGCGGCATTGAGAATTTCACAGCGACGAACGTCAAGGGATGGGTGTGGGATCCCGATCTGGGCACGGACCCGGTGAGCGTGTCGGTGGTGGTGGATGGCGTGATCGTGGCGACGCAGACGGCGAACGCCAACGATACGACGACGCCGAACCTGGCGACGCTGACGGGGACGGCGAACCGCGGCTTTAACTTTGACATCTCGTCGTTTGTCGGACCGGGCACCCATGCGGTGCAGGTGGTGGCGACGGAGACGGGGACCGCGGCGCGGGCCTACACGGTGCTGCAGGGCAAGTATGTGAGCAACGCGGCGCCAGTGGGCAATTTCTTTCTGGTGAACAACACGGTGGTGGCGGGCTGGGCAGCGGATGTGGAATCGGGCAATAACCCGATCACGATCACGGTGAAGGTCGATGGCGTGACCAACGCGACGACGACCACGAACATTCCGATCAGCCAGGCGGTGAAGCCGATGGGCGCGACCTACACGGCCAAGGGCTACGCGGTCGGCCTGACGGGCGTGAGCGGGACGGCCCCGCACTTTGTGCAGGTGTTTGCGACGGACTCGTTTTCGGGGAAGGTGACGCTGATCAACCAGCAGATCATCCAGAACCACGCGGCGACGGGGCAGTTTCTGGTAGCGCGTCCGGACGTGATTTCGGGCTGGGCGTTTGACGCCGACACGCCCAACACGCCGACCACGGTGAAGGTCTATGTCGATGGCCGCCTCGAGGCGACCGCGACCGCCGGGTATGTGCATGCCGGGCTGAATGCGACGTTCCATCTGGGCTCGGATGCCCATGGCTTCGACATTCCAACGCCGACGGAGCTGGCCGGAACGCACACCGTGTCGGTGTACGCGGTGGACAGCTTTGACGGGGCGTTGCATCTGATCGGCACACGGTCGTTTACGAACCATGCGCCTTATGGTGTGGTGCAGATTCTGCGGACGGGCATCAGCGGTTATGCGATTGATCCGGACGCTCCGAATGCGACGATTCAGGTCGTGATTCGGGTTGACGGCGTGACCAGCAGCGTGGCGCTTTCGGCCGATCGGCCGGTGGCGGGCATCGGAAATCACGGCTTCGTAGGCGCGTTCAACCCCGGATTCGCGGGGACGACGCCGCACACCATCTCGGTGTATTTCGCAGATGCGGCATCGGGTGTGACGACGCTGATCTCCACCAAGGTGGTGTAAGGAAGCAATCATTGAGTAATCCCCCGGAGCGGGCACGGCAAATTACCGTGCCCGCTTCTTTTTTTGGGGGCTGTTATCGGAAACAGCGGGGCGGCGTTATGAGGTGCGTGGATTGACCCGATAGGAGATTCCATACAGCCTCGCACGCTTGCGCCTTTCGTTTGTACGGAGCGTTCGAGAACCCATGGACCGAGGATTGTCATGATGAAGCCCGCGCGCACCGCTCTTTCCGTTCGCCGCCGTTGCAGCAGGGGGCAGTCGCTGACCATGGCGGGGCGGGGGCGGCTCGAGACGCTGGAATCGCGGGTGCTGCTGTCGGCGGCACCGATCGGGCACATTGATATTTTGAACCGCACGACGATCGCCGGCTGGGCGTTTTCACCGGGGGAAGGGCCGACGGCGACGACGGTCGCGGTGACGATCAACGGGGTTCGCACGACGGTGACGGCGGGGAATTATCGCGCGGATCTGGCGTCGCTGGGATCGCCCTATCATGCGTTCACTTTCACGATGCCGGCGCTGCTGCCGGGGGTTTCGACGGTGCTCATCCAGGCGCTCGATCCGCTGACGGGGGCGACGACGACGCTGGCGAACACGACGCTGACCAACGCGCCGCCGGTGGCGCACATGGATGTGACCACGTCGACGCGGCTGGCGGGCTGGGCGTATGACTCCGACGCGACGGGGACGCCGCTGCAGGTGCGGATCGATGTGGACGGGGTGACGGGGACGGCGTTCACGACGGACCACGCGCGGGCGGATGTGGGCAATGCGTTCCACCTCGGCACGAACATGGTGGGATTCGACGTGTCAGGCAACTTCGCGGGCAAGGTGGTGGAGGTGTATGTCCTGGACAACCCCTCCAACATCGGGCGGCTGGTGTACACCAATAACCGCCCGCCCAAGGGACACGTGGATGTGAACAATGGCTACACGGTGGCGGGGTGGGCGTTTGATCCGGATGACACGACGGCGCATGTGAACATCCGGGTGCTGGTGGACGGGGTGAAACTTTCGGAGACGGACACGGCGGCGGCGACGTCGCGGTCGGACCTCACCAGCGTGGCGGGCTCGCCGGACCATGGCTACTCGATCACGATTCCGGGGCTGACGCCGGGCAAACATTTGATCGCGGTGTATGCGATCGATGCGGAGGCGAAATCCGCGCCGGCGGTCCTGCTCGGATACAACACGGTGACCAACGCCGCCCCGACGGGCCACGTGGATGTGGTGAACAGCACGCTGGTGCAGGGCTGGGCGCTCGATCCGGACTTTGGGGCGGGCCCGGCACAGGTGTCGGTTTACGTGGACGATCTGCTTTACACGACGGTGACGGCGAACGCGTCGCGGCCCGACCTGGTGCGCTACTACGGCTCGGCCGGGCATGGCTTTGCCGTGAACCTGACGGATCTGGGGCTGTCGTCACATTCGATCACGGTGACGGTGCATGACAACCGGACGTCGAACCAGAATGAAATTGTGATTTACGACGATTTCATCAACAACCGCCAGCCGCAGGGATCGTTCGACGTGGTGAAGAATGGGCAGTTGATGGGTTGGGCGTGGGACCCGGACGCGCCGGGGACGGCGATTGCGGTGGATGTGTATGTGGATGGGGTGTACTCGAAGACGGCGTCGGCCAACGTGGAGCGGCCGGACCTGTCGGCGGTGACGGGGGGCTCCACGGCGCACGGCTTCTCGATTGAGATGCCGGTGCTGTCGTTCGGGACGCACAAGATTGATTTGTATGGGGCGGAGGCGCAGGGGAATGTGTCCACGCTGATCGGGTCGAAGCTGGTGACGAACGCGCGGCCGATCGGGAACGTGGACGTGGTGAATGCAACCACGGTGAAGGGGTGGGCGTTTGATGCGGATCGGCCCGATGCGGCGCTGGACATCAAGGTGTATGTGAACGGGCAACTGGCGGCGAGCGGCATTGCCGGCGACACGCGGAATGACCTGGTCGGGGTGACGGGAGGCCCGAACTATGGGTTCACAGTGACGCTGCCGACGTTGTCGTCGGGGCGGAATCAGGTGGACGTGTACGCCGTGGACAAGAACAGCGGGCTGCTGATCGCGCTGGGGTCGAAGGCGATCACGGTGTGAGCGCCGCGGACGGGCACGCTGAAGCGTGAACTCCGGACGCACGGGGCGCGAATGGGATGATGTGTCCGGAGTTCACGCTTCAGCGTGGGTTTGGGCACGTTTCTCTGGGAAGGCTGCGTGTGTACGACTGGCGGAAAATGACCGACGAGGAGCGGGCGGAAACCCTCGCGCGCCGGCAGTCGGCCCATCGTCCGTGGCACTCGGTTCCCCACCGATTTCGTGTCGGCCACCGCCGCTACATCATCACGGGGGCGTGCTATGAACACGCGGAGATCGTGGGCTTTTCTGACGCGCGGATGGATGAAACGGCGGACGTTCTGTGTGAAATCGGCACGGCGCACGGGACCCGGCTCTATGCGTGGTGCGTTCTGCCCAATCATTACCATGTGGTCGTCGACACGGACAAGGTCGAAGGCCTTCTCAAATTGCTGGCGCTCATGCATGGGCGCAGCAGCTACCGCTGGAACCTGGAGGAACGATGCGCGGGGCGGCGGGTGTGGTGCAATGATGTGGAACGGGAGATCAGGTCGGATGCCCACCTGTGGGCGAGCATCAACTATGTGCATCACAATCCCGTGAAACATCGGTATGCGAAGCGATGGCAGGAGTGGCCCTGGAGCAGTGCGACGCGCTATCTGGAGGGGATGGGGAGGGAACGGGCGCGGGAGATTTGGGAGGCGTATCCGGTTTTTGGAATGGGGGCTGGGTGGGATGAGGATACGGGGGCGGACGGGCACGCTGAAGCGTGAACTCCGGACGCGCTTTGGCGCGAATGGGGCGTTTTTCTGAGGGCACGCTGAAGCGTGAACTCCGGACGGGCTTCTCAGGGGCGGGGCGCTTCGTTGAGTTCGAGGCGGAGGTAGTCGTAGATGAGGCCGGCGGTTCCGCCGCCGGGGGGGACGGTGAGGGTGAGGGTGTTGTCGCCCTGTTTGAGGAGGGCGGCGTCGAAGGGGAGTTCGCGTTCGAACCAGATGCCCTGGACGGCGTTTCGCCCGATGGAGGATTCCGTGGGGAGCTGATCGACGCGGCCGGCGGGTTGGCCGTTGACGGAGACGGTGACTTCACGGGTGTTGGCGGAGGCGATGCCGAGGCGGAGCGTGGCGGTTCCGTGAAGTGCGGCGGGGAGGTTGAACTCGATGGTATAGGGGGTGGCGTTGGAGCCCGGGGGCGGTCCACCGGCACCGCGACCACCGCCGCGCGCACCGCCGAGGGCACCGCGTCCGGGGACGGGGGCTGCCGCACCGCGGGCACCGCCGCGGGCGCCGCGGACGGCGCGCGGCTGGGCGTCAATGGTGGCCAGGTCAATGGCGCGCTGGTTGGCGTGGGGAACGTGCAGGTAGAACCAGTCGCGGGCGAAGTCGCTTTTGCCGATGGTGAAGTGGACGTCATTGGGGAAGGCCAGGGCGTAGACGATGTTCATGCCATCGTGGAAGTAGTCGTCACCGCCGGCGAACTCTTTGCCGCTGCGGTTGGGGATGCCGACGTCCCAGAGCTGGCGGCCGCGGCGGACGGGGGTCCAGGTGAGGGAGCCGAGGTCGAGAGGTTTGCCGGCCTCGACGGTGACGTCGGCCTTGGAGAATTCGCCGAGGACGCCGTCGGCGATGGCGTGGAGGGTGTAGGTTCCGGGGAGGACATTGGGGATGGAGAAGTTTCCGGCGTCATCGCCCTGGACCCAGAATTCGTAGTGCTTGGAGTCGGTTTGCCAGGTGATGTCGGCGGGGGCGTTGTTGGCGGCGGGGCGATTGGTGGTGATGTGATAATCGGGGTGGGCGAGCCCGACGCGGACATCGCGCATGGAGCCGCCGGCGGGCATGAGGGGATCGGTAAGGACGAGGCGGCCGCTGACGGTGGCGCGCTGCTCCTTTTTGGCGTAGTCGACGCCATTGACCCAGTCGTAGGGCCACTTGGCGGCTTCTTTTTTCTGCTGACTGAGGGCGTCGGCCCAGATGGACTGGGGGTTGTTGCCGGTGTTGCAGTAGAGGAGGAAGGGGCCGATGGTTTTGGTCCAGGCTTCGCCCTTGGCGACATCGACGCCGCCGCCGCCGTAGTGGCTGGAGCGCCAGTAATCGAGGACGCAGGGGGCGGCGATCTGGTTGGTGTCGCGGTGGCACTCGAACTCGACCTTGGTAGGTGGCCCGGTGAGGTATTCGACGGAGGGGTTGACGATGAAGAAGCCGACATTTTTCTGGACGCTGGCCCATCCGAAGGCGGGGTGTTCCCACTGGACGGTGGTGTAGTTGTACTTGTTGTCCCAGCCCTGGGATTCGGGTTCCGGGGGGTAGTAGAGGTTGTGGTGGGCGTCGACGAGCATCCAGTCGAAGACGCTGCTGAGCTTGGCACAGAAGCGCGCCTCGCCGAGGGTGGCGTCGGGGTATTCGGGCTTGTGGTCGAAGGTGCAGTAGGTGTAGAGGCCGGACTCGCCCCTGCCGAGGGAATAGCGGATTTCGATGTCGGCGGCGAAGTCGCCGTCGCGCGCGGCCGCTGCGCCGTGGCCGAGTTTTTTGCCATCGGAGAAGCCTTTGACCGACACCTCGGCGCGGGAGCCATCGCCAGCGGTGGGATTGATCGTGATTTTGGATTCAATGCGGTCGGCGATGGTGTCGTGGGACCAGAAGCCATACATGTGGTCGGTCATGCCGAACTGGCTGCGGCCGGGATCGCCGGGGGGATCGGCCTGGAGGTTGGGGGTGCCGTCGTCGTTGAGGATGGTGGCGAGCATCTCCGCGCCTTTGTACTTGAGGGAGATGAGGTCGCCGGACTTGCGGCTGATGAGGGCGCGGACGAGGCCGTTGTCGAGGGTGTAGGTGGCGTCGTCGCTGGTGACGGTGACGGGGGCGGGGGTGGGAGTAAGGGCGGGAGCGGCCTGGGCGAAGGCGTCGCGGCCAAGCGCGGCGACGGCCAAGGCCAGGAAAAGAGAACCGACACGCAGCTTGTCCATGGTCACTCTCCGGTTTTTGAGAACTCGTATTGAGCCCAACGCCGGGGAGCGCGCAATTCTTGCGGTGAAGGCGAAGAGCGGGGAAGAGAAGCCCCATCCGGGAGCGGGCGTGCTACAATAGTCGCTTCGTCTTGCGTTGCCTCCGAGGAGCCTCATGCGTCGCGTCGTCATTACGGGTTTGGGTGCGGTGTCCCCGCATGGGCTGGGCGCTCCGGCGTTGTGGGAGGCGTTGGTGGCGGGGAAATCGTCGATTGGTGCGCTGCAGCGATTTGATCCCGCGTCGTTTCCATCGCGCGTCGGGGGGGAGGTGCCCCCGTTCAAGCTGGCGTCCTTCGTGCCCAAGAGCTACCGCAAGTGGCTGAAGATCATGGCGCGGGACATCGAGCTGGCGGTGGTGGCGGCGGACCTGGCGGTGCGCGATGCGAAGGTGCAGACCAAGGGGGTGGTGGATCCGCCGGTGGAAGAGGGGGCATCCTCAACTCCCTGGTTCAAGGCGAACCCGACGCGTCTGGGCTGCAACATCGGGGCGGGGCTGATATCGGCGGACCTGACGGAGCTGACGACCGCGTTGGCGCAGGCGCGGGGGCCCGGCGACGAGCTGGACATGGGCCGCTGGGGGAAGTCGGAGGATCCGGAGACGAAATCGGGGATGGAGAACCTCACGCCGCTGTGGCTGCTGAAGTATCTGCCCAACATGCTGGCGTGCCACGTGTCGATCATCCACGACGCGCAGGGGCCTTCGAACACGATCACCTGCGAGCAGGCGTCGGCAGGGCTGGCGCTGGGGGAGGCGGCGCGGACGATTCAGCGGGGCCATGCCGACATGGCCCTGGTGGGCGGGTGCGAGACGAAGGTGCATGAGATGGGGCTGCTGCGCTGGACGCTGCTGGGGCGGCTGAACGTGACCTCCAACGATGCTCCCGCGCGGGCCTTTTGCCCCTACGATGCGGCGGCGGCGGGGTCGGTGATCGCGGAGGGGGGAGCCGTGCTGGTGATTGAAGAGCTGGAACACGCGTTGGCGCGTGGGGCGACGATTTATGCCGAGGTGGCGGGGTTGGGGTCGGCCGCGAATGGGGCGGCGGCGGCATCGGTGGTCAGATCGGAAGAGCGTCGGGGAGGGGAAGAGTGT
>CALCHA010000637.1 GCA_937901265.1 uncultured Phycisphaerales bacterium | reverse complement strand
TGGTCGTGGACCTGCGGAAGAAGGATTTCGCCACCGCCCACGCGCACCTGCAGGCCCTCGCCGCCACGCTGCCGGCCAACAGCCCGGAGGCCCGCGCCTCGACGGAGATGCTGGCCTATCGGGTGGCCTGGGCGGAGGCGCAGGCAAAGCAGGGGCCTGCAAAGATCCAGGGGGAGAGCGATGCACTGGGCATTCTCGCGGGGATCATTCAACGCGATGCGCGGTATCGCGATTCGATCTTCGACCTGCTGGCTGCACAGCTTCCCGACGATCCGCCGCTGGATGGCCTGCAGCCGATGCAGCAACTCGCGGTGGCCTACACGGACAGCCTGGGGCAGAGCGGCGACACGCCGGAGAGCAAGAAGCAGCTGCAAAGGGCCGCCACCGCCGCGGCAGCGGTTTACAATGCGCCCGATGCGACGCCGGCGGAAAAGCTGGAGGGGTCGTTTCTGGCGGGGGTGTGCAACGCGCAGCTCGGCAACCTGGCGGACGCGGCGCGCTACAACGTCACCTTTGCCCAGCTCGCCCCGCCGAGCGATCCGCGAGCAAAGGGGATCACCGACCTGGCGATCAGCCAGATCGCCGACCTTCGCAAAGCCGCCGGCGACGCTCCCATCTCACCCGAGCTCCGGGAACTCTCTGAGCGTGCCCTGATGCTCTCGACCGCAAAATTTGGCCAGACGCAGTACCGCTATGCCGAGGCCCGAACGCTGGAAGACAACGGCAAGCTGGATGCCGCCGCGCAGTCGTTCGCAGCGATTCCGCCCGACGACAAGAACTATCTTGATGCGCAGTTTCACCTGGTGAGCGTCGCCACGAAGAAGCTTGATGCGGACAGCCACGCCGCGCCGGAGAAAATCAAGGCGAATGCCGCGAGTCTGTTTGAGGCGTGCGATGCATTCACGAAGCTGCTGGCCGCGCCGCCACCGTCGGTTCCCGCCGAGGCGCTGGTCCGCGCCAAGACCTATATGCCGGACATCTGGTTTATCGAGACCGGCGCGGCGCTCAACCCCGCGGTCAAGGACAGTGTCACCGCGCTGGACCGCATCGCCAGGCTCGATGCGATCAAAGGCAGCCTGACGTCGGACCAGCAGGGCGCGATTCTCCGCTACAAGGTGCAGGCCTATCAGATGGCGGGGCAGCCCGACAAGGCCTTCGATGCTGTGGAGCAATATGCCCAGGGCAAGGGTCAGGACGCGCTGGAGATCATCAAGGGCATGGCGATCAGCAGCCTTGACGAGATCAACAAGGTTCAGCAATCGGACCCCGCGCAGGCGCGCCGGCTGGCGGACTACGTCTCCAAGCTGCTGGTCCCGATCATCGAGCAGTCCAAAAAAGAGGGGAAGGCCGACACGGTTTTTGAATACCAGGAGATTCAGGCGGACATGCTGGTGCGGGCCGGGCAACCCGAGGAGGGGCGGGCGTTGGCGCTGAAGCTGCAGGCTCAGCGTCCCGCCGACCTGCGTTCATTCATGACCGAGGCACGGGCCTGTTTTGCCATCGCGGAGCAGACGAAGTCGCCCAAGGATTACGCCTACGCCAAGGATTATTTCGAGCGCATTCAGCCACGGATCACCCCGGGGGTCGACAGTTATTGGGAATGCTGGCTGCGCATCATCCAGTGTGCCGCCGCCTTGAACGGGGAGGCGGCGGCCCCGGAGATCAAGAAGAAGCTGGGCGATCTTGAAGTGCTCTTCGGCAGCAAGCTGGGGGGCGAGGCGTTCAAGAATGACTTTGATGAACTCGTGAAAACGTACCACCCCTGACCCTGTTCCCGCCCGCGGCTGCGCATCCGCTCACGTCTTGTCTTCGTTCTGCTGTTCGCGAATCTGGTCGGCGGCGCGCTTCTTCGCGCCCATCAGCCGGTTGGCATAACCCTCCGACGTTTCGGGTTTGACCTTCTCCATCTTTTTCACAGCAGATTCCACCGATTCACCCGCGGTCGGGCGCAGATTCGTCGCCTCCGTGGCCGTGTTGGCTGTCAGGGTATCGACCCGTTCGCGCAGGGAATTGCGTTGATCATCGACCTCGCGGCGGCCCGTGCGGATGTTCCGCCACGCCGCCGCCCCCGCCCCCGCGCCGGCACCCGCACCGGCCCCCGCCCCCTGCAGCACCGGCATTCCCGCCGGCACCCGCCGCCGCAGCCAGTCCGCAAGGTTCAGCCGCCGCCACGCCACATCCACCAGCAATCCGCCCGAGATCAGCACCAGCAAGCTCTCCCACAGCGGCCAATAGCTGCGCACGGGGTCGGGCTTGTGGCCAAAGACTCCTTCGACGGACGTCAGCTCTTTGCCTCCCGTCGCCTCGGCCATCGCCGTCATCAGTGCCGCGTTGGGCTTCAGATCGCGATACTCCGCCGGGTAGCTCAGCACGCCGGCGCCCGACGCGACCGGCTCATTGGTCTGCCCCTCGGCCACGGTCACCAGGTAAGTTCCCCGCTGCGACGGCATGAATCGCCCCTGATAACTCCCGGGCCCCACCTGCTCCAGATCTACCCCCTTGGTCTCGGTTGTCTGGTTCGGCGAGATGACATTGGCCTTGAGCTGCAGGTTGTTGATCGGGCGGCCACTCTCGTCGACGGCATTGACCAGCACGCGTCCGTCGTGCCCATCGATGACGGTGGTTGCCGTGACGCCGTTGTTGCCGGCGCTGCGTGAGGTCCAGCGAACGACCTGCGCCCAGAATTTCGAGTCGCCATTCCATGCCGCCCAGTCGCGGCCCCAGCGGTCGCCGGTGTCGGAGGTGTAGGCGACGCATTTGCCCAGGCCGATCGACCACTGCGCCAGCACCGGGTCGTCCGCCTCGACGCCGTGCATCGCCATCGTGGCGCGGGGCTTGAGCGTCGTGCCGACATAGCCGTAAATCCTGGGGACGCCCGATTGACCAAAGCCTTCGAGCAGCGGCGAATTCAGCAGCGCCGGGGTCAGCCCCTCCTTGCGTTCCACGAACGCCTGCCGCGACACCAGGAAAGCCTCCTTGGCGAAGAGCCGGGGCAACGCCATCGCATCGTTGGTGGTGTCCCAGCGTCCGTGGCCGGCTTCCGCCACCGCTTTCTGAAAGGCCGCGTCGGAGTCTGACTTTTCGCCCAGCCCGATCACCGAGGTCGTCACCCCATGCTTTGAAAAATTATCCCGCGCCATCGCAACGCAGTTCTCCTGCTGCTCGGAATCCTGCGTGTCGGCGAACATGATCACGTGCTTGGCCATCGCCTGCACGTCCGGGGCGTTCACGAGCCGGTAGGCATACTCCAGCGCCGTCTCGCAGAAGATGCCGCCGCCGCCGCTCTTGATGGACAGCGTCTGCGACGTCAGCCGGTGCTTGTTCGCCGGCGTCATGGGAATGACCTTCGCATCCCCCATCCATTTCACTTCCGTGTCCACCGCCCCCACCATCGCGTAATCCGTCTCGTCGAGCAGCTTGATGACTTCCGCGGTTCCCTCGTCCGCGAGGTCCATCTTCTCCAGCGAACTCCCCGGCCGCGGAGGCATCCCCATCGACCCCGACTTGTCCAGCACCACGACGATCGCCAGGGAAGCGAGGTGCTTTTGCCGCTTGACGTCCATGTCCACCGGCGCCAGACGCTCCAGTGCCGTGTCCTTGTATCCCCCCGGCCCGAAGGAATCGTCCCCGCCCACCAGCACCAGTCCGCCGCCGAATTCCTTGACCCACTTCTCCAGTTCGGACAACTGCACCGGCTGGAGGAGGTAGCGGTTCACGTTGTCCAGGATCACGCAGTCATAGGCCGCGAAATCCTTGCCCATCCACCATGTGAAAAACGGATGCGCGACCACCAAGGCGGGCGCGAACAACATCGCCGACAGATAGGAAACCATAACCATGGATTTTGCAGCCAGCTGACGCGCTTCGCGCCGTTCAAAACGCGAAAAACGCGGGAATACGGTGCGCACCAGGGAACCATTGAAAATTTGCAGGCGCCCGACCGCGTTCATCGGTACTGCGTAGCGCGCGACGAACGGCGCGCCGATCACATTACCGATGACGAATTGGTCGAGTGAAGTCATTAGAGGGCTGACCATATTCGTTACGGTTACCCATGCGCCATAGCCCATCAGCGCCCGCGCGCGGCGCAGGTCGAACAGCGAAAAGCTGTGCAGTTTTTCAAGACCTACCACAATGAT
>CALCHA010000636.1 GCA_937901265.1 uncultured Phycisphaerales bacterium | reverse complement strand
AAAATCCCTGGTTCTACGGCGGTACCGCCGGCGGACTGGCGTGCATGGCCGGGCTCGGCATCTTCCTCGGCGTCCTGTGGCGCGGAGAATTCAAAAAACACTAACCACCCGGCGGCATATACCCGCCCCCACGGTTCCTTCGTTCACACGGTTCTCAGGATTGCACGATGACGCTCTGGACACTCGCCCAACAAGGCACCTTCCTGCTCCCCCCGTCGGCTTCCAACCTGGCGACCGGCGTCGATTGGGACTGGAATGTCATCCTCGGCATCTCCTGCTTCTTTTTCTGCATGGTCGTCTTCATCATGCTCTTTTTCGTGATCAAGTACCGCCAGCGAAGCGTCCACGACCAGACCCCCGTCATCACCCACAACACTCCCCTGGAAATCGCCTGGACCCTCATCCCCTTTTTCGTCCTCATGTTCATCTTTTACATCGGCTTCAAAGGTTTCATCAACTACGACACCCCTGCAAGCAACGCCGTCATCGTCGATGTCGAAGCGCACAAATGGGCATTCCAGTTCACCTACCCCAACGGCGGGATCTCCGACGCCCTCTACGTCCAGCAAGGCGTTCCCGTCGTGCTCCAGCTGCACTCCACCGACGTCCTCCACGCCCTCTACATCCCCGCCTTCCGCACCCAGCGCAACCTCATTCCCTCCCGCCAGACGCACATCTGGTTCATTCCGGAGGTCCTCTCGCCAAAGGAAGGCTACCCCATCTTCTGCACCCAGTACTGCGGCGAGGGACATTCCACGATGCATACCGTCGTCCATGTGCTCGCCAAGACCGAGTTCGACCAGGCGATGGTCGCTGTCGCCAATCCCTTCAAAACCAAGGACGCCAAAGGCAACGAGCGTTGGGTGCCCTATGTTCAGCTTGGCGAGAAATTCTACAACCAGATGGGCTGCGTAAGCTGCCATTCGATCAATGGCGCCGCGGGCACCGGCCCGACTTGGAAAGGCCTCTGGAAAAGCGATGTCAATTTTAGCTACAGCGATATCCCCGGTTTTGCACTCAAGCCCACCGATCCTGATTCCAAATGGATCGCCTATGTCGAGCAATCGGTGGCCCACCCGGAAGCGAAAATCGTGCGGAACTTCGCCAACGTGATGCCATCGTTCGAAACCCAGTTCAACGGCACCGTATCCAAAACCGAAAAGCTGCGGGCCATCATGGCCTTCATGAAAAGCATCGGCACCACCGGATGGAAACCGCCCTACCCCGCCGATAGCGACATGTACAGTGTGAAGCTCCATCCCAAGTACCACCCCGAGTCCCTGGCCGCTGAAAAAGCCGCCGCGACTCAAAACAAATAGCAGGAAGATGTCCCATGACCACGATCACGCCTGACCTCGCCCACTCACCGGGCCCCCTGAATCAACCCGGCGACAACTACCTGACGCACACCCGCGGCATCAAGTCGTGGCTGCTCACCCTCGACCACAAACGCATCGGGGTGATGTACCTCTGCTCCGTGCTCACGATGTTTTTTGTCGCCGGCATCCTCGCCATGCTGATGCGCACCCAGCTCCTTTTGCCCACCGGCGCGCTCTTCACCACCCAGGCGGAATATCACCATTACGATCAGCTCTTCACCCTCCACGGCGCCATCATGGTCTTCCTCGTGCAG
>CALCHA010000635.1 GCA_937901265.1 uncultured Phycisphaerales bacterium | reverse complement strand
GATCTCCGGCGCCCGCGCGGTGTGCGGGAGACGCCGCGGCCGTATAATCTTGCTTTGCCTGCTTTTCCGGAGCGTCTGTTGCCAGTGAGCGCCGTCCATACCCCGTCGTTTGAGGAATTTCAGAGCGTCGCCTCGAGCCTGCCCGCTTCGGGGCCTGGCGGGGTGATTCCGATCTACCGCACCCTTCTGGCCGACCACCTGACGCCGGTGACGGCTTACGAGCGGCTGGCGAAACGCTCGCCCTATTCCTTTCTGCTCGAAAGCGTGGTCGGGGGCGAACACATCGCGCGCTACTCCTTCGTGGCGGCGGCACCGCGCACCGTCATCAAGGCCTATGGCCAGGAAGTGACCATTGAGCAGCATGGGGCGGGGGCGGGGGCGGGGGATGGGGCGGGCGTCACCCGCAAAACATTCATGTCACCGGATCCTCTCAAGGAACTGGAAAACCTGCTGGCACCCCTGCATGGCGTTCGGCCGGCGGCATCGCCGACGGCGGCGAGCGGCGCGACGTTGCCCAGCTTCGTGGGCGGCGCGGTGGGCTATGCCGCCTATGACGCGGTGCGCTACCTGGAACCGGAAAAGCTCACCGCCACGCCCAAGGACGATCGCGGCCTGCCCGATGTGCTCTTTGGTATATACGACGAGTTGGTCATCTTCGATCACGTACAAAAGACAGTTTTGGTGGTCGCCAACGTGCGCATCCTCCCCGGTGACAAGCGCACGTGGAAGGAAATCTATGGCGAGGCGGTCGCCCGGATTGCCGCCGTGGTCGCTGCGCTGCAGGAGCCGATGGCCTTCGTGCTGGCCAGCGTGGACCTCTCCCGGGAGGCCCGACCGGCCCACACAAGCAACTTCACGAAAGAGGGTTTTGAAAAGGCCGTGCTCGCCGCGAAGGAATACATTAAGAGCGGCGACATCTTCCAGGTGGTTCTCTCGCAGCGGCTGGAGGCGGTGACCAGCGCCCGGCCGTTTGATATTTACCGGGCGTTGCGCGTGATCAACCCGAGCCCCTTCATGTTTTACCTGACCAGCCCGGAGTGCATTCTCGCCGGCAGCAGCCCGGAGATCATGTGCCGCGTGCAGGAAGGGGTGATCACGAATCGACCGCTGGCGGGGACGCGCAAGCGCGGGGCGACGGAGGCCGAGGACAAGGCGCTCGAGGAGGATCTGCTCGCCGATCCCAAGGAACGGGCGGAGCACATCATGCTGGTGGACCTGGGGCGCAACGATGTCGGCCGGGCGGCGGAACTCGGCTCGGTGAAGGTCAGCGATGTGATGACGGTGGAGCGCTACTCGCACGTGATGCACATCGTCTCCAACGTGACCGGCAAGCTGGCGAAAGACAAGACGGCCTTCGACGCGCTGCGGCTGGCGCTGCCGGTGGGCACGGTGAGCGGGGCACCGAAGATCCGCGCGATGCAGATCATTGATGAACTGGAACCGACCAAGCGCGGGCCCTATGCCGGGGCGGTGGGGTACATCGATTACAACCGCAACCTGGATACGTGTATTGCCCTGCGGACGATGGTGATTGTGGCGGAGAAGTCAGAAGGGAGAAGTGAGAAGTCAGAAGATCCGGGCAAGTGGAAAGTGTACGTGCAGGCGGGGGCGGGACTGGTGGCGGATTCGGTGCCGGCGAGCGAGTTTCAGGAATGCATCAACAAGGCGTCGGCGATGCTCAAGGCGGTGGCGCTGGCGGAGCAGGGGTTGTCGTAACAATTTCGGGA
>CALCHA010000634.1 GCA_937901265.1 uncultured Phycisphaerales bacterium | reverse complement strand
ATAGTTGGCGGCAGAAAGCCCGCCCCGACGGCCAGCACCGTCGCCGCGATTCCCGCCGCCCCCGCTGCTCCCTGCGGATGCCCGCTCATCAATTTCGTCGCCGACATCGGTATCCCCCGCGCCGCCTCCCCCAGCGCCAGATGCATCGCCTTGGTCTCCAGCAGGTCGTTGAGCCCCGTCGACGTCCCATGCAGATTCACATACCCCAGCTCCCCCGGCGTCACCCCGGCCTGCTCCAGCGCCAGCGTCACCGCCCGCGCGCTCTCCGTCGCATCCGGTGCCGGCTGCACCCGGTGATACGCATCGCAGGTCGACGCATACCCGCACAGTTCCGCCAGCACCTTTGCCCCGCGCGCCGCCGCATGGTCGGCATCCTCCAGCACGAACATCCAGCTCCCCTCTCCCAGGACAAACCCATCGCGGTCCGCCGAGAAGGGCCGGGACATCGCGCTCACCGGATCGCGCTGCTCCGCCAGGATGCGCATCAACTCAAAGCCGCGCAGAATCCCCTCCGCGATCGGTGCATCCGCCCCCCCCACCAGGAACATCGGGCACACCCCCGTGCGAATCTGCATCGCCGCATACCCGAGCGCATCCGTCGACGAGGTGCACCCCGTCGAAATGCAATGCGAGGGCCCCTTCAACCCGAACCGGATCGACAGCTCCGATGACAAATTGCCGTGCGTCCCCGCCACGATGGTGAAGGGGGAATAGCCCTTCTGCCCCGTGAAATACAGCCGATACTGCGCCTCCACAAACGCCAGCCCGCCCCCGCCCGTCCCCAGCACCACCCCCATCTTTTCGCCTTCCGTGGCCCTCCCCTCCACCGCCGGCAGCAGCCCCGCCATCCCCAGCGCCTCCGCCGACGCCCCCGCCGCCAGGTGCACCGTCCGCGGCGTTCGCCGCAGGTCGGGCACGCTCAAAAAGTCCGCCGCCTCAAACCCGCTCACGCACCCCGCGGCATGGGTCCGAAGCATCGAGGTATCAAACGGAATTTCCTCAATCCCCGACCGCCCCGTCCGCAGCGCCACCCGAAACGCGTCGCACCCCACGCCATTGGGTGAAACGACCCCGATGCCTGTGATGACCACGGGCCGCCGCGACGGAGTAAACGCCATGCACGCTCCATTTCATCCGCCCACCTCATCATAGGCTACCTGCATCCCCCGAGCAGCGCTCATTTCGCCGCGTGGCGCTTCACGGCTTGAGCAGCACCTTGATGCACTCGTCTTTCTTGCCCGCGAACAACGCGTACATCTCCGCCGCCTGGTCCAGTTTCGCCCGATGCGTGATCACGAAGCGCGGATCGATCCGCCCCGCCCGAACATGCTCCAGCAGCGGCTTCAAATATTTGTGCATGTGCGTCTGGCCCATCTTGAACGTCAGCCCCTTGCCAAACGCCGCCCCCATCGGCACCTTGTCCAAAAACCCTGCGTACACGCCCGGCACGCTCACCGTCCCCCCCTTGCGGCAACAGTGGATCGCCTGCCGCAGCACGTGCAGACGGTCCGTCGCCATGAACGTCGCCGCTTTCACCCGATCATAAAGCGCATCGGGCGTCGTCCCGTGCGCTTCCAGCCCCACCGCATCGATGCACGCATCCGGCCCGCGCCCGCCCGTCAGATCCAGCAGCCGCTCATACACATATTCATCGTTGAAATCGATCGGGATTGCCCCGCCCTCCGCCGCCATTTTCAGCCGCTTGGGATAGTGGTCGATGGACACCACCTGCTCCGCACCCAGCATCTTCGCCGACCGGATCGCAAACTGCCCCACCGGCCCCGCGCCCCAGATCGCCACCGTGTCCCCCTTCTGAATGTTGCAGTTCTCCGCCGCCATATACCCCGTCGGAAAAATATCCGTCAGGAAAATCACCTGCTCATCCTCCAACTCCTCGGGCACTTTCAGCGGCCCCACATCCGCGAAGGGCACCCGCACATACTCCGCCTGACCCCCGGCATACCCCCCCATCATGTGCGAATAACCGAACAATCCGCTCCCGGTGAAGCCATACGCCTTTTCCATCATCCATGCGTTGGGATTCGAGTTGTCGCACGCTGACCACAACTGCCGTTGGCAGAAAAAGCAATTTCCGCACGCAATCGTGAAGGGCACCACCACCCGGTCCCCCTTCTTCAGATTGCCCACGCCGCCGCCCACTTCCTCCACCACCCCCATAAACTCATGGCCCAGCACATCCCCCTTCTCCATCGTGGGAATATACCCGTCATACAAATGCAAATCCGACCCACAAATGGCCGTGGTCGTGATCCGCACCAGCGCATCGCGCGGGTTGATGATCTTGGGATCGTCCACGTTCTGCACCTGAACGTTCTTCTTGCCACACCAGCACAGGGCTTTCATCGGGAACTCCTCGGGTCTCTACTCACATGAACCGGAAAACACAACGCGGCTGCTCAGCATTGCCCCTGCGGCTGACCCTCAATCGTCGGCAGCTCTCCCGCCTCCATCAACTGCTTGAAACGCCGCAGATCCTCCTTCACCTGCTGCCCCGGCTCCGCCCCGAACAGCCGCGCATAAAGCGCCCCCAGCACCCCCGCGGGCGGATCGTACATCAGCAGCACATGCACCTCCGTCCCCCGACCCTCCGACAATCCCTTGAACCGCACCTCCCCGGCGTTGGGCACCTGCGAGCCCCCCACGCTCTTCCACGAAATAACCTCCCCCGGCTTATCCTCCACCAGCTCCGCATCCCACTCCACCACCCGCTCCCGCGGACCCCGCGCCACCCAATGCGACGTTTTCTCCCCCGTCACCGACACCCGCTCCAGATGCTGCATGAACCGCGGCAAATTCTCCAGATCCCGCCAGAACGCGTACACCTCCCCCGCCGGCTTGTTCACCGTCATCACCTTGTGCACCCGGATGTGCTGGTGCAGCGGATGGCTCAACAGTTTCGAATCCTCTTCCACGCTCGTCACGTTCAGGGCGTGATACATCCCGCAATGCCCCGTCGCCCCGCGCCGCACCAGGTGCGCCCCAACCGCCGCCGCCGCCAGTCCGGGCAGGCTCAACCGCTTGAGCCCCTCCCCTACCAGCAATCCCCCCGCCAGCACCGAAATCGTCCGCTCCAGGGCCCCCACATTCTTCTGTCGATGCCGCCGCGGCAAATGCTCCAGCGGCGCGTGCAGCTCATCGTTTGGCAAAATTCCCGAGAACCAACTCGTCATGGGCGGCTCCTCTCATCCGGCGATCGCTGCGTCACTTACGCAGCCTCTACCGCCAGGGAGAGTCTCTATCAAACCCCGTGCCGCCGTTCCCCAATCCACCGCTACCGCGTCTTTTCCATGTCGTACTTCGACAAAATCAGCCGCCGCCTCCGGATCACCGGCCGCGAACAGAACCGATGCACCCGGTGCAGGATGCCCCGATCCTCCGCCCGTGCAAAATCCTCCGCCCCGCACTCCTCCGGCAGCAGCCGCGTTTTGTGCTTATACAAGTGGTACCAGTCCGCCCGCACGAACCGCCGAAACCACCACCGCCCCGTCACATTCCACCACCGCGGCCAGCGATGGTTGTAGGAAATCTGGAAATCAATCAGCCACGGCAGCCCATCCTCCCCATACAAAATATTCTCCCGCTTGTTCGCATCCACGTACGCCACGTTCCGCTGGTGCAACGCCTCAAACAACGTCGCCAGCTCGTCGAAAAACGCCCCCGTCAGCGGCAAGTCCGCATGCAAATCCACCCCCGGAATAAACGCATGCAGAAAGCCCGTCGGCCCCACACGCCCCAAAAACGCCGGTATCCCCCGCACCCCCTGCAGCTTCCGGTAAATCGAAATTTCCCGCCACGCCACGATCCGCCCCAGCCAACGCATCGGCACCCCCCACCAGTGGTGCGTCCGTTGCACTTTCAGCACCGCCCGACATCCCCGGCCCTCGCCCTCCGACACCTGCTCATAGAGCCCCGTCGCCGCGAAAAAATCGTGCTTGAACAGCTCCACGAAGCGGTACCGCCGTCCGGCGGCTTCCACTTCGTCCGGCAAATGCCCGGGCCCCAGCGCAAAAAGATACGCCGGTGCCCGCCGCTTCCCCCGCGCGGGTGCATCCGCCGCGGGCGTCTCAGGCGTCCTCGTCATAGTCCCAAGTATAGCCGCCCACGCAGCATCTCCCCCGTCCCCCGCTGCAAAAATTTTCTTCTTCCTGCCGAACCTTCCCCTCGCCCCCGTCGTACTCTATATGCAAGTAGATTGCATTCCCCGGTTTCCGGGCTATGCTTAGTCATCGCGTCCTGCTCTGAGGTTCCCCATGCGTCTCCGCCTCCCCCTCACCGCCCTCCTCGCATGCCTCATCCCCGCCTGCGCCAACGTCGAAACGAGCGTCCCCACCGGGAAGCCCCTCGTCGCCACCGCCATCTTCGCCTACTACGACGCCGCCCGCGCCATCGGTGGCGACAAAATCCAAGCCTACCTCTTCATCCACCCCAACGAGAGCCCCCACGAATACGACATCACCCCCGACGACAAGCTCCTCATGTCCCGCGCTGCACTCTTTATCGAAAATGGCCTCGGACTCGACGACCGCTTCGAGAAGCTCACCACCGATTCCAAGGCCCGCATCCTCAATATCTCCAAGGCCGTCCCCACCGCCGAAATCCTCAAAACCGCGGAGACCCCGCTCAACAACACTCTCGCCAACCCCCAGGAGAGCGCCCAGGGCAACCCGCACATCTGGCTGGACCCGGAAATCCAGATCCAGGCCGCCGAAAAAATCCGCGATGCCCTCGACCAGATCGCCCCTGCCGACAAAGCCACCTTCGACGCCAACGCCGAGAAGTACATCCAGAGCATCCGCGACCTCGACAAGGCCTTCAAACAGGCCGTCCCCACCTTCAAGACCCGCGAGTTCATCGGCTTCCACAGCGCCTACGCCTACCTCGCCCACCGTTACGGGCTGCAACAAATCGCCTCCATCGAGGAAGTCCCCGGCGAGGGCCTCAACGTCTCCCAGCTCGCCAAAATCATCAAGCTCATCAAAGAAAAAAACATCCACTACATCGCCAAGGAAAGCGCCTTCAGCGAACGCGACGCCCAACGCATCGTCGATGAAACCGGCGTCAAACTCATCACCCTGCAACCCCTCGAAACCTACGACCGCCCCGGCGATACCTACGTCTCCCTCATGACCGAAAACCTCGACGCTCTCAAAAAAGCCCTTCAGTAACCCCTACCCCGGTGCCCCATGACCTTCGTCCCCATCGACATCACCCCCCACACCCACGTCGACGCGCGCTCCGACCTCGGCCTCCATCAGGGCACCGAGGACGTCATCTGCATCCGCGATGTCTCCTACGCCTACGACGCTCGCCCCGCCCTCCAGCACATCACCCTCCACGTCAAACGCGGCTCCATCCTCGGCATCATCGGCCCCAACGGTGGCGGCAAATCCACCCTCATGAAGCTCATGCTTGGCGTCATCCAGCCCGACTCGGGCTCCATCTCCATCCTCGGCCGCTCCCCGCGCGAGGCTTGCTCCAACGGCTCCCTCGTCGGCTACGTCCCCCAACGCCACGTCCTCGACTGGGCCTTCCCCATCTCCGTCCGCCAGGTCGTCACGCTCGGCCTCATCGGCCGCAAGAAATTCCTCGGCGGATTCACCAGGCAGCAACGCCAGCAAGTCCAGGCCGCCCTCCAGGCCGTCGAAATGGCGCACCTCGCCGACCAGCCCATCGGGGGACTCTCCGGCGGGCAGCAGCAGCGCGTCTTCATCGCCCGCGCCCTCGTCAACCAGCCGCAGATCCTCTTCCTCGATGAGCCCACCACCGGCATCGACCAGGCCGGCCAGGAAAAATTCCTCCGCATGCTGCTCGAGCTTAAAAAGACCCTCAACCTCACCCTGGTCATGGTCTCGCACGATCTCCGCTCCGTCGTCGCCTCCTGCGACCGCGTCGCCTGCCTCTCGCGCACCCTGCACTACCACGACCGCCCGCAGGGGCTCTCCCCCGACGTGCTCTTCAAGGTCTTCCAGTGCGACCTCGACGCCGTCCTTGACCAGCACTCCCACACCCACGACAGCTCCTGCTGCGACCACGACCACGCCCCCGTCGGCCCCGCCCAGGCCACCTTCGTTCCCCTCCCCTTTGCTCCCCCCGCCCTCCGCCCGTCACCCGTCTCTACCTCCCAGCGAAAGACCCCTGCCCCATGATGTCCTTCTCCGACTTTCTCTACCTCGTGCATCTCAACCGCTACCCGCTTATGGTCGGGCCCATCATCGGCTGCATGTGCGCCATCGTCTCCGTCTTCGTCGTCCTGCGCCGCATGTCCCTCATCTCCGAGGGCGTCTCCCACGCCGGCTTCGGCGGCATCGGCCTTGCCGTCCTCCTCGCCTATTTCTTCACCCCCCTCGACAACGCCGTCTGGCGACAAGTCATCACCGGCGCCTTCTGCATGGGCACCGCCTTCCTCATGGGCTACGTCTCACGTAAAAAAAAGGTCTCCGAAGATTCCGCCATCGGCATCTTCCTCGCCGCCTCCGTCGCCGTCGGGCAGCTCCTTCTCAAGATCCGCGTCACCCTCCCGGGCGGCCCCAAAATCCCCGTCGACACCGAGCACCTCCTCTTCGGCGACTTCGTCAACGTCACCGCCACCGACACCCTCCTCGCCGGCATCACCGCCCTGCTCGTCATCTGCGCCGTCGCCGCGCTCTACCACCAGTTCATCTACATCACCCTCGATGAAGAAATGGCCCGCGTCAACGGCGTCAACACCCGCCTCCTTAACGCCATTCTCCTCATGATGATCTCCCTCGTCATCGTCATGTGCGTCAAAATGGTCGGCTTCCTCATGATCACCGCCCTCATGATCATCCCCGGCGCCACCGCCAACATGCTCTCGCGACGCTTCGGCGGCGTCTTCATCGCCTCCATCCTCATCGGCGTCCTCGGTACCTCCGCCGCCGTCTGCCTCAGCATCGTCCCCCCCTTCTCCCGCAGCAGCCCCGGCCCCATCGTCGTACTCCTCCTCTTCGCCATCTTCGCCATCGTCTGGGCCTACCGCCACTTTTTCAAACCCCGCCCCATCAACGAGCCCTCCCCCCTCCAATCCCAAGTCGAAAAAGAACCCGGCGCCTTCGGCCACGGCCACTCCCACTGAACCTTCTCACCGCGCCATCTTCTCCAGGTTCTTCACCAGCACCCGCGGCTCCGACCACTGCACATTGTGATCCCCCTCCATCACCATCGTCGGCCACCCGCGCGCCTTCGCCCGCGCATAACTCCGATAAAAATCATCCGCCTCCATCGCCTTGCCCTTCTCCACCGTCAAAATGAATGCCGCTGGCACCTTCGCACCCGCCCCGGTCAGGTGTATCTTTTCCGTGAAGCTCTTCTCCGACATCGGCACATCATGCGGTATCGGTGCCCCCGCCTTCAGCCAGCTTGGCGCAATCCACCCATCCTTCGCCGGCGGCCCGGGCACCTTCGGGATCACATCCTCCAGGCTCTCCCCGTCGTTGGGCAAGCACGCATCCACGTAGATCACCTGCTTGATCCGATCCGGAATTTTATCCGCCACCCCGGTGATCACCATTCCCCCATAACTGTGCCCCACCAGCACCACATCATGCAGATCCTCATAGAGAATCTCGTTCACCACATCCTCAATGTGCGTGCTCAGCCCCACATCCTTCGACGCCAGATGCACCCGCTCCCCCTGCCCCGTCAGCGTCGGCCGATAGACCTTCCACCCATCGTTCGTCAGCTCCCGATCCACCTCCCGAAACGCCCACGCCCCGCCCCACGCCCCATGCACCAGCACCATCGTCTTCTTCGGCTGCACAAACGCCCTCCCATCCCGCGTCTTCGTCGGCAACCCGCTCTCACACCCCGCCATCACCACCATCGCCAACGCCGCACCCACCCCCGCCCGCTTCACCATGCCCATATGCTGCCTCCAATAATGCCCCCCGATTGAATCACCTCTCCCTCAATTCCGCAACCCCCTTCCGCCGAGCGCAACGCCCCTATCCCGTTTAGCGGCGTTGCACCGCAACGCCCTCATCCCGTTT
>CALCHA010000633.1 GCA_937901265.1 uncultured Phycisphaerales bacterium | reverse complement strand
GCGTCGTCACCGTTCCCAGCGGCGTGTCGCTCATCGACAGCTCCAGCTGCCCGCGCGCATTGTCCGATCCGGCCTGAACCGTTACCCCATATTCCCCCGCCTCCTTCACCAGCAGCAGATACTCCTGCCAGTTCCCCTCCTTCAAATACGCCAGATGCTGCGAGCCATCCGCCCCCTTCTCCACGCCCCCGCCCTCCTTCGCATCCGCCGCCGTCGCCAAGATTCTCCCCGGCATCGCCGCCCCCGCCCTCTCCGGCGGCATCGGCGCAGCGAGCACCTCCTTCACCGCGTTGTACTTCGCCGTCGGCTTGCGAATGTCCTCGAGCAATCCCCAGTTCCCGAACTTTCCGTAGGGCCCCGCAAGATTGAAATACATGAACTGGTCCCCGCCCAGCTCGTCCCATGCCGCAAAATAATCCTTCAACGCCCCGGCAATCCGCGGATCCCGGTTCGCTGCCACCTTCGCCTCCACCGCGTGATCCCCCTCGATCCCCATGCCCCCCTCATAACACATGTTGTGAAGCCCATAATAGCGCGCCACGAGCTGATAATTCCGCATCACCTCGCGCACCCACTTCATCTGGTCGGGCAGCCCCTCCGCAAAAATCTCATCCACCGTCAGCTTGTCGTTGGTCGTAAATCTATCCGCCAGCCCCAGGTAGGGCGCTCCCGCCACGCCATAAATCACGCTGCTGGGCCGCCCGTAATTCTTCTCGATGAACGCCGTCTGCATCCGCAGCATCAGCGCATTGGCCGCCTGGCTCGCCAGCACCGGGCGAATCCGCGTGTTGATCGCCTCCGCCCCGAACACCTCCTTAAAAATCGCCGACATCTCCACCAGCCGCTGCGCCACCCGCTTCCACGCCCAATAATACGGGTTGCGGTCCTGTCCATGATCGCTCAGCGGCGAGGCATCCCCCCGATCCGCCACCTCCGCTTTCGCCGCATCAAAATTGATCCCGAACTGCGGAAAAATGCTGTTCCACACCTCGTTGGAATACTCCAGGTACACCACCCGATCGGGGTCCAGCTTCTCCTTCAGCAGCTTCGCCAGTTGCCGCACGTAATCATCCGATGCCTTCACCGGCACGTTGATCCAGAGGTCCTTCTTCGAGCGGTTCGCCAGCTCGATCCCATACTCCCACGCCGCCCCGCGCTTGCCCGACTGCAGCGCATCCGTCGGCTTGGTCCGGTCCCCCCACTCCGCCGCGTCATTCGTGTTCGTCCGCGTCATGTCCATCAGCCGCAGCGTGCCGAAGGGCTCGATCGCGCTCAAAAACTCCTTCGTGAATACCGGCGGCTGCTCGTCGGGCAACGGGCGATACCCCGGACGCCACAAGCGGATGTTCCGCACGCCCCCGTTGGTCCCCGTGAAGTTCACATAAAGGCTCGTCGCCCCCGCCGCCACCATGATCAGCGCCGTCGTCCGGTTCGTCGCCCGGTCATACCCCTGACCCTGCACCTTGCCCCCCGCGCTCATCACCCCCACCACGCAATGCCCTGTACAGGTGAAGGTGTATCTCCCCACCGGCACCGGCACGCTGGCCATCACCACCGTCCCCGCATCGCCCGTCGGCCAGCCATCCTTGTCCACCGCCGCCTTCTCGTCCCAGGGGGCATCCGGGCTGCCGAACGCCCGTGCCGATTTCATGGCATCGGCGAACATTTCGGAATGCGCGTAGTCCAGCACGAACTCGAGGTTGATCCCGATCTCCGGATGCGCCGGCCGCGGACCCTGCACCGCCGGCACGATGATGGTTTCCGTGCCACCCACCGTCCGCCCGCAGGCGATCAATCCCGCCGCCAGCGCCGCCAGCAGACCCACCGTAAAACTACGCATCATGCCCGCTCCGACAGCCCGCACATTTCGTTGACGAATTACCCAGCGCCTGTCGATAACTTATTTCAACCGCAGCATCAAGCATCGCTCCGCCGTTGGCCCTTTCCGATGCTTTTTCGCCGCGCTCGGGCTTCGCCGGTCGTCTCCAAAAATCTTTCCAGATTTTGGGAACTTTTTCGCGAGCTGCTGCGGTTAGTAGAGACCCTAACTTTATCCGGTTGTATATCCGGGATTGTGGCGGCCTCATCGCCCCCAGCTCCCGGTGCCTTAAAGGGATATTTCGTCGCAGCCGCCGCGGTCGGGCCGCGGGGTGGGTTGCGACGAGCGTTGCACGGCAATCCGCCACGGATGGCGACGATTTGTCCGTCCGGGAACCCTTGCACGCCACTTGTTCTTCAGCCGAGGAGACGATCATGCTGTCCACCCGTCACGGCTCGCGAAATGCTTCCGCCCGTACCCAGCCCGCCTCGGGCACCCTGAGCCTCGAAGCGCTCGAAAGTCGCCTCAACCTCTCCACCCTCGCCGATCTCCCCCTGCCGCAGCTCACCACCACCCTCCTCCCGCGCATCGTCTCCAGCCCCTCCGCAACCTCCCCCGCCACCCTCACCGTCGGGGCCACCGCCCTCTCGGGCACCACCCCCGTCGCCATCGACTCCTTTTCCGCCATCGCCAACTGCCAGCTCACCTACGCCAATGGGCAGCCCGTCGTCGGGGCCACCTCGGGCAGCGACGGGTATGTCGAATACACCATCACCGCCCCTTCCGCCGGGACCTACAGCGTCAACCTCTCCCTGGCTTCGCCCAATGGCGCCGGCATCCGCGTCCTGGCCAACGGCAAGGCCGCCGCCAGCGACATCTGGACCCCCGCCACCGATTCCTGGAACACCTCCGTCGGCGGTGCCGCCACCCTGCAACTCGCCGCCGGCCCCAACGTCATCCGCCTCTCCTCCCTCTACGCCACCCGCTACACCCTCAGCAGCCTCACCATCACCCCCCTCACGGTCCCGCAGGCCCCGGCGAGCTACTCGACCACCAACACGCCCACCCCCGCTCCTATCCCCACGCCCACCCCCGCCGCGCCGGTCTCGCTGCTCCGCGATCAGGCATGGCCCTCCATCGGCGCTTACGGCGCCGCCGCCAACTTCGCCCTGCAAGCCGGGCAGTGGGGGCCCTCCATGATTTCCACCTCCACCACCGGTGCCTACGTCGAATACACCCTCAACGTCGAAACCGCCGGCACCTTCACGCTCCGCTCCGGCATGGCCTCGGTCACCGGCGGCACCGTCTCGATCCTCGACAACGGCAACCCCCTCACCAGCTACGCCGTCCCCTCCACCGGCTCGCCCGATATCTACGGCCAGTTCTCCCAGAACATCGCCCTCACCGCCGGCCTCCACACCCTCCGCTATTCCGCCGCCGCCGGCACGCAGTTCAACCTCCACGGCATCGAAATCACCCGCCTGCCCACGCCCGCGCCCACCCCCGCCCCGACCCCCGCGCCCCGCGGAATAATATCCCCTCCCTCGCGCGGCCG
>CALCHA010000632.1 GCA_937901265.1 uncultured Phycisphaerales bacterium | reverse complement strand
TGGCGCACGATGTCGGTTTTGTCGAGCTTGATGAAGGCGATCCCCTTGATGCCGTGGAGGGTTTTGTGGGCGTCGATCAGCCCCGACGACTGGCCGGCTTCGAGGTCCACCTGCGAGGGGTCGCCGGTGACGATCATTTTGCTGCGTTCGCCCATACGTGTGAGGAACATGAGCATCTGCGAGGGGGTGGTGTTCTGCGCTTCATCGAGGATGACGACGGCCTCGTTCAGCGTGCGGCCGCGCATGTACGCCAGGGGGGCCACCTCGATAATGTCATTGGCCATATAGCGGCGGATTTGCTCGAAGGTCATCATGTCGGAGAGTGCGTCGAGCAGCGGACGGAGGTAGGGGTTGACCTTTTCCTCGATGCCGCCGGGGAGAAAGCCGAGCTTTTCTCCCGCTTCGACGGCCGGGCGCACGAGCACGATGCGGCGGATGATGGAGCGGCGCAGGAGGCTGACGGCCATGGCGACGGCGAGGAACGTTTTGCCCGTGCCCGCGGGACCTTCGCAGAAGACCAGGTCGTTGTGCGCGATCGAAGTGAGGTAGCGTTTCTGGCCCTCGGTCTTGGCGCGGACGAGCTGGCCGCGGGCGGTAACATCCAGGGCGCCCGTTTCGTCGGGGCCCATGGCGGTGGCGTCGCCGGAAATCTCCGCCTCGGTTCGCCGCACGATCGCGACGAGCTGGTCGCGGTCGACCGCGGGGTGGTGGCGGAGGTAGCGCTGCAACTCGGCAATGACGGCGGCGGCGCGGGAGACGGCGGCGGGCTCGCCGGAGATGCGCACGCTCTCATCGCGGGCGGAAAGATGCACGTCCAGCAGTTCGCGCAGCAGCTTGAGGTTGCGGTCGGCGTGGCCGAGGAAGGCGGCCGGATCGATCGAGGGGTCGAGCGAGAGGTTCAGATTCATGCGGTCTCCGGGAGGTCCAACGGGTGCCGGGATTATAGGCAGGTCCCTCGTTCCCGGGTCAGCGCCTTCGCCGGAAGATGCCCAGCTGCGAAAGATCGGAGAGAAGGGCCACCGCCAGCACGATCAGCACGAGCGGGTGCTTTGCATCGGGCGGGCCCCAGTAGAAGATCGAGACTTCGTAAAGCAGCGTCGTCGCGGGCAGACAGATGAACCCGATCAGCGGCAGAAGCGGCGCATGGAACGCTTTCGCCGGAATCTGCGGGGCGAAAAAGTAAACCAGTACCAGCAACAACCGCGGCCAGACGGCGCCGATGATGGCGACCAGGCAACAACCCATAAAGCGCTCCCGATAGGGCGGACGGACCATTGTAGCCACGGGGATGGCACCTCCGCGATACCGTTGCGATGCCGTCTCGATGCGTCCGCCGCGCTCGCCGCCTAGAATTCCCCCTCCACATCCTTGCCGGTGAACCATGAGCGAATCTCCCTCCCCGACCGAGCGCCCCGTGATCATCAGCGACGACACCCGCCGCTCGCGGCGGATTCCGCCCGGACAATCCGAGACGAAAAAATGGCCGGTGCTGCACTATGGCACGGTCCCGCGGGTGGATCCGGCTGCATGGAAGTTTCGCATCCGGGGGCTTGCGAAGCGGCCGTGGCAATGCGGGTGGGAGACCTTCCGGTCGCTGCCCTGGATCGACGTAAAGTGCGACATCCACTGCGTCACGCGCTGGAGCCGCCTCAACAACACCTTCAGCGGGCCGAGCACCCGCACCCTGATGGAGATGGCGGGCGGGGCGGCTCCTGCCGCGAAGTTCGTCCTCATCCACTGCGCGCAGGGTTTCACGACCAATCTGCCGCTCGCGGATTTTCTAGGCGACGATTGCCTCTTCGCCATCGAGCACGACGGCAAGCCGCTCGAGCCCGACCACGGCTTCCCGGTGCGCCTGGTCATTCCCCGGCTCTATTTCTGGAAGAGCGCCAAGTGGGTCAAGGGCATCGAGCTGATCGAAGAGGACGTCGCGGGGTTCTGGGAGCAGAACGGCTACCACATGCGCGGCGATCCCTGGGCCGAGGAACGTTATTCCTGAGAGTGGCCCCGACTCATCCCGCCAAGATGCTCTCGATCTTCGCCAGTTCGTCGGCGGAAAAGGGCGGCGCGTGGAGTGCCGCGAGATTCTCCTTGATCTGCGCCGGGCGGCTGGCGCCGATGAGCACGCTGGTGACCACCTTGTGGCGCAGCACCCAGGCGAGCGCCATCTGGGCGAGCGATTGCCCGCGGGCCTGGGCCAGGGCGTTCAGCGCCCGCACCTTGGCGATTTTGGCATCGGTGATCGCCGTCGGCTGCAAAAACCCCCCGAGCGTCGCCCGCGAATCCGCCGGAATGCCGTGGAGGTATTTGTCGGTGAGCAGCCCCTGCGCCAGCGGGCTGAAGCAGATCAGCCCGATCCCCGCCTCCTCCGCCACCGCCAGCAGCTCGCCCTCGATCCAGCGCTCGAACATGCTGTATTTGGGCTGGTGAATAATGGGAACGGGGAAGCGATTCTCCCGGCAGGTTTTCACCGCCGCCGCGGTCTGCGGGGCCTTGTAATTGGAAATGCCGGTGTACAACGCCTTGCCGGAGCGCACCGCCTGCTCCAGGGCCCCCATGGTTTCCTCGATCGGGGTGCCGGGGTCGGGCCGATGGGAATAGTAAATATCCACGTAGTCCAATCCGAGGCGCTTGAGCGAAGCATCGAGCGACGCCAGCATGTACTTGCGCGAACCCCAATCGCCGTAGGGACCCTCCCACATGGTGTAGCCGGCCTTGGTCGAGATGATCAGCTCGTCACGGTGGGCGGCGAAATCTTCACGCAGAATTCGCCCCACGCGCACCTCCGCCGCGCCCGGCGGCGGCCCGTAGTTGTTCGCAAGGTCGAAGTGCGTGATCCCCAGATCGAACGCCGTGAACAGCATCTGCCGGGCGTTCTCATGGAACGACGCATCGTCGCCGTGATGCCCCGCATCCGTGCCCGGCGCCCCGAAGTTGTGCCAGCACCCCAGCGACATCGCCGGCAGCAGCAGCCCGGAGTTTCCGCAGCGGCGGAACAGGTTGGGCGTGGATTGATAGCGACCGGGGTTCGGGATGTAGTCCATGGACCAACCTCTGGCAAGCGGCGGAAAGAGCGGCGTATGGTAGTGGGAAGCGGGCCTCAGCGAAACTCGCGGCCTTCACCAGATCGTCACGCCCACGAGCATGCACACGAACCCCGCCAGCGTGAACAGCCACCCCAGCGCGCGCCCGCGGCGTGAATGGCCCCGCCCCGCCCGCCGCACCGTCACCCGCCCTACCGCGATCAGCGTCACCGCGATCACCAGAAATATCACCGCTAACCCGCGCATCCGCTCACCGATCCAACTGGGCGTCAACAATCGTCGCCGCCACGTGGGCCGCATCGACCGGCGCGATCACCCCGCGCTCCGTCACGATCGCCGTGATCAGCTCCGCGGGCGTGACGTCAAACGCCGGGTTATACACCGCAATCCCCAGCGGTGCCGTCCGCACCCCAAACCCCTCCGTCACTTCCTCCGGTGCCCGCTCCTCGATCGGAATGCCCGCGCCCGACGGCAGCGACAGATCAAAGGTCGACGAAGGCGCGGCCACGACGAACGGTATGCCGTGCGCCTTGGCCAGCGTGGCTACGCAATAGGTGCCGATTTTGTTGGCCGTATCGCCGTTGGCCGCAATACGGTCCGCCCCCACCACCACCAGCTGCACTTTTCCCTGGCGCATGATCAGCCCCGCCATGTTGTCGCAAATCAACGTCGTGGGGATACCCGCGGCCTGCAGCTCATAGGCCGTCAGCCGGGCCCCCTGAAGCAGCGGGCGCGTCTCGTCGGCATACACGTGAAAGGCCATGCCGTTGCGCTGCGCCTCATACATCAGTGCCAGCGCGGTGCCATGATCCGACGTCGCCAGCGCCCCCGCATTGCAATGCGTGAGCACCCCCATGCCCGCGCGAATAAAGCCTGCGCCATGCCGCCCGATCGCCAGACACATCTGCCGATCCTCCGCCAGAATCGCCTGCGCCTCCTGCAGCAAGCGGGTCTGCAGCGCCCGCACGCCGACAGCCCGCTCCGCCTCCGCCACGCGCTGCATGCGATTCACCGCCCACTCCAGGTTCACCGCCGTCGGCCGCGCGCTCTTTAAATAATTACCCGCTTCGCGCACACGCGCCACCAGCTCCGCCGCCTGCGATAACGGAGACACCGCGCGTCCCGCGATCACCATGCCGAACGCCGCCGCACACCCGATCGCCGGGGCCCCGCGCACCGCCAGCGTGCGGATCGCTTCCCACACGCCCTCGACGCTCGTCAGCGACAGCACCTCCACCGCCAGTGGCAAGGCCCGCTGATCGAGCAGCTCCAGCCGCCCCGCGACATCGCCCACCCAGCGCACCGTCGCCGACCGACCTGCTGCAGATTCCTCACGCATACCGCACCTCCCGCCTTCCACCGCCCCAGCGCGATTCGACCCTTGCACGTCGATCATCGCGCTTTGACCTGTTCAAAAAAACTTCAGGACCGCGTCCGCCACGCGCTCTATCTGGCTCGGCGTCAGCTCCGGAAAAATCGGCAGCGCCAGCACTTCCTCGCAGGCCTTCTCCGCATGCGGGAACTGCCCCTGCCGATAGCCCAGGTCCGCAAAGCAGGCCTGAACGTGCAGCGATTTCGGATAATAAATATTGCATCCAACCCCTTGCCGCCCGAGGTGATCACGCAGGGCATCCCGCTTCCCGTCGGGCACGCGGATCACGTATTGGTGATACACGTGATAGCCTCCCGCCAGCTCTACCGGCGGCGTCACGGGCGATCCCGCCAGCCGCGACGTGTAATACGCCGCAATCGCCCGCCGCCGCTCGTTCCACTGCCCCAGCCACTTGAGCTTCACATTCAGCACGGCCGCCTGCAGCGCATCCATGCGGAAGTTGCCGCCGACGAACTCGTGGTGATAGCGCGAGGTCTCGCCATGTTGCCGCGTCTGCTTGAACCGCGTCGCCAGCGCCTGATCGCGCGTCACCAGCGCCCCGGCATCGCCCGCCGCCCCGAGGTTTTTGGTCGGATAAAAACTCAGACAGGCGCAGCGCGCATTCTCCCCGATCTGCTTGCCATGGATGTCCCGCGCTCCGATGGATTGCGCCGCATCTTCGATCACGTCCAGCCCCTGCGTGGCGGCGATCTTCGCCAGCGCTTCGGTGTCCAGCATCTGCCCGTAGAGATGCACCGGGATGATGGCGCGCGTCTGCTTCGTCACCGCCGCCGCTGCGGCTTTGATGTTCATCAGGAACGTGGCGGGGTCGATATCCACGAACACCGGGCGCGCCCCGGCGCGGACAATGCACCCGGCCGTGGCGAAAAACGTGAAGGGCGTCGTGATCACCTCATGCCGCCGATCCGCCGCATCGCGTCCGATATTCAGCGCCATCAGCGCCGCGAGTATCGCATCAGTGCCGGAAGAAAGAGCCACCACCTCTGCCCCCAGCAGCTTGCCCATGTTCTCTTCGAACCGCCCCACGAAGGGGCCAGACGTCGCCCCGGAGGTGTAATGCTGCGAATCCAGAACCTCCTTTACAGCCGCTTCAACGTCGTTGCGAATAAGTTGCCACTGCGTTGCCAGCTCGAAAAGCGGCACCGCTTTGGGGGTGGCCGCGGAGGAAGCAGCAGAAACCGTGGGTGCGCGTGACATTGTGCGTGGGCTCCGGAAAGAAGGTGCAAATCCCCCTGTTGGCGTATGTTACGGGCGGAGGGGGAGGGTGTAAACGGTCGGGGTTCGGCGTTCGGCGTTCGGCGTTGGAAGTTGGGCGTGTGAGCGAGCTTCGTTATTTTTACCCGGTCGCGTCTTCCGTGAAACCTCCCACGCGTTGTTACCGATAATTCTGACAACATGACCACCCGCCACGACATCCTCCAGCACCTGCTCGCGACCAAAAACCTCGCTGCTGAACGCGTCGTCGACGTCATCCTCGGCGATGCCACCGCCCCCGAGCAGCGCGAGCTGGCAGACCTCCTGCTCAAACGCAACAAACGCACCGGCTGGGTTGCCCTCATCCGGGCTTTTGACCGCCTGGACGAATCCGTACGCCGCCAGGTCGTCGCCTCGCCGCGCGATCTCTTCGGCCCCCTGGCCGAGACCATGCAGGACTCCGACGGCCCGGCGCGGGAAAATGTCATCGCCATCGTTCGCCAGTGCGCCGACGTCAAGCTGACCTACCTCCTCGCGCAGGCCCTCATCGACGCCCGCCCCGTCGTCCGCGACCTTGCAGGCCGCGCCCTCACCGAGTCCGTCCGCGCTTTTCTGGCCATCCCCGCCGAGCAACGTTCCCTCACCGGCTATGAAGACGCGGCGCAGATGGACCGGGCGATCGACCATGGGCTGCGGCAATTCAAGACCCATCGCCAGTCCGCCGCCATCCTTGCGGCCCTGGCCCTCGAACGCCGCCAGGATGGGCACACCTGGGCCTGCTTCACCGACTCCTACGACGAGGGCACCCGCGCCGCGACCCTGCTGCTGCGCGCCGCACAGGACCCGCTGCTGGCGCGCGGACTGCTCGTAGCCCTGGGATCGCCCCTCAAACCCGCCGCCGTCGCGGGCCTCGGTGCCGCCGAGCAGCCCGAGCTCGTCGCCGCCCTTGCCCGGGAATCCTTCCGCCTCGCCGATCCCCTGCTGCGCAGCGGCGCCGCCACCGTTCCGCATGCCCGACTCTTCGCGGTGGCCAAAAAACATTCAATGATCAACGGCGACACCTGGCCCCAGTGGATCCGCCTCATCGAGGTGCTGGGCCTGCCCCCGGCGCGCAAGGCGGCGCTGCTGATCGAGATGCTCCCGCTGGCCGCCGATGACCGCGCGTGGCGGATCGCCATTGCCGGTGCCGCGGCCGGCGCAAGCTGCCTGGATGCCGCCCACCTGCTGGCCCGGCTGGCGGACGATCCTGACGAAGTCGTTGCACGCATCGCCGCCCGACACCTCGTCGGTCGCGGCCCCTCCGCCTCCGTCGAGTCGCGCACCATCATTCACAACCTGGCAGCCAATCGGCACGCCTCCGTCCGCCGCATCCTTCAAATGGCCGGCAGAGCCCCGGTGCGACCCTCCGCCACGGCCGGCGCCGGAGAGGGACGCTTTGAGCCCAAGGAAACCCAGTTCCAGCGCGTCTGGGACCAGTACGCCCAGCTCCCCCCCGCCCTGCAGCACGCCCAGGCACGCGCCGCCGCCGGAGACCCCGCCTCCAGCGACGCCCTCCGGGCCAAGCTCGCCAATCCCCACGTCGCCGAACTCGCCCAGGGCCTCAAAATGCTCGCAGCCATCGGCAACCTCGCCCCCTATCGCGGCGAGGTGATCGCCCTCTGCGGCCACGACGATCCGCGGGTCGCCGCCATCGCTGTGAAGTTGGCCGCCCGGCTCAACGACCCGCGCCTCCATGACCTGCTCGAACTCGCCGCCCAACATCCCGACTCGCGCGTCCGCTCCAATGCCGTCGAAAGCATGGAGGCCCTGCACATTGCCGACAAATCGCAGCAGGTCCTCACCCTGCTCAACTCGCGGCACAACCGCGAACGCGCCAACGCCATCAAGGCCATCAGCCAGTTTGATTTCGCCACCGCCCGCGAATGCCTCACCCGGATGCTCGCCGACCCCAACCCCATGCACCGCATCTCCGCCCTCTGGGTGGTCGATCGCCTGGGGCTCCTGGAGATGGTGCGGCAGGTCTCCGGCATGGCTCGCCGCGACCCCAACATCCGCGTCCGCAGCCGCGCCGCCGCCATGCTCGACACCCTGACCGCACACACCGTCCCGGGAGAATGACCGCCATGCCACCGCCCCTCGCTCAAGCCGCCCCCTGGGATCCCGCCCCTCCCGCACAGATGACCCCCCCGCCGGTGCAGCGACAGCTCACCTTCTCCGACCTCACCACGGGCCTCCGTCAATACAGCGCCGGCGAATCGCGCTACAACGCCAACCACAGCGGGTTGCTGGGCGTGGTCGCCGTCGTCCTCATCGTCTGCGTGCTGCTCCACCTGCGGCAACGCCGCAAACAGGCCGGCCCTCCCGACAGCGAAGGTCGCCTCGGGCGCGAACTCTGCCGCGTGGCACGCGTCTCGCCCCTCACCCGCATCCTCCTGCACTGGGTCAGCCGCTCCACCCGTGTGCCTGTCGCGGCACTGCTGGTCAGCAGTGCGGCCTTCGAGCGCGCCCTCGCCACATGGTCCGCCCGCCCCACCTTCGGCCCGGTTCGCCGCTGGGGCAGGACCCACCTGCATGCGCTCCACGTCCAGCTCTTCTCCCCCGCCTGAACCAGTTTCTGCCATGCAAAAATAAGAGAACACCGGAGGAAGTCCGCCGGTGTTCCATTCTCCGGGCGCCCCACGGGCTCGGAGAAAAGTCGCCGGGGCACGAATGCCCCGGCCTGATTTCTCGTTGGCTGTCCCGTCCGCTTACCGCGGCGCGGGGGCGTTGTTGTTGGGGTTGTTGTTCGGGTTGTAATTGGGGTTGTTGGGAGTGTTCATCGGGGCGTTCGGGTTGCCGTTCCGCATGTTCAGCTGGCGATTGTCAATCACCACGCCGTTGACCGTGATGTTGGTGTAATCCTCGACCCAGCGCCCATTGCCCGCATCGGCGGAAGCGGTGATCTGGTAGGTGCCCGGCTCGGTCGCCGTGAACATCGCCGAAAGGCCATTGTCATTTTCCGGGGTGATTTTGCCGGTCGTCGGCGTCACCGCCCAGCGGATGCCCTGCGTCCCGACCAGATTGATCGTCTTGGCCGTCACGCGGGTGCTCTCACCGGTCTGCATGGTTTTGCGCGAGGGGGTAACCACGATCGACGGGGCGGCCACGTTATCGCGGTGGGGCCCATTGCAACCCACAAAGCAGGTTGCCGCGATCATTGCGAAAGCCACCGCGGGAAGGGTCATCTTCAACATTGTTTGCTCCTGGAAAAAAAAGGGCTCGATAGATTTCAAGTCGAGCGGACCTCGTTCCTCCAGCAGCGCGTGTGCCAGACGCTCCCTTCGCCTGCGGGGGCCTCGCGACGCCGCGCGGTTAACCCGTAGCGATGTAATGCCTTAAGGATGAGTCAAAAAACCCGGCAGAAGCGCCTTTCACCCCCGCCCGGGGCGCGCGCACCCAAAGCGGGACAGTTTGTCGCGACAGCGAATCCCCGCGCAAGCCAGCCATGGGCCATCCACCGCGCCCTCAGCAGATGTTGTTTTCCGGATCGTAAGGTTGGGCCAGTCGCGTCTTGGTAAAATTCAGCCCCAGCCGCCGCAGACGCCGCACGATTTCATCTGCCACCTGCACCCCGGGAACTTCCAGCACGGCGGGTTGCGCCATGCTGACCTGCAGCGGACAGACCTCCACCGGCCACGTGGCCGCACGGATCTCCGGTGCTGCGACCGCCGGCGCGCCGGCCATGAGAACCCCTCCCAGGATGCCCCACCCCAACAGGACCGGGCGGAAACGACGAACCTTCGCATCAACCACAGAACGCTCCCATCGCAAGGCAACGCAGAGAACTCCGCGCCGCGGCAAAAGAAGAACCCGTGTCGGCCATCCGTGACCAACAAAATAAAAACAGCTTTCCTCTACTCAACGCGGCCTACGTCTCGAACGTTCCCGATGGTTAGCAACATTCTGGCAAAATTATAAAATTCTTTTTGTATGCCCCTCCACGCCCCGTTTTCGCTGAAATTATCGGGAGTTGCTCGCGGCGTTGCTCCAACGGATCAGCCGCTCGAGCGTTCTCCCCGCGTCGCCCGAATCGATCGCCCGCCCCGCCCGCGCCACCCCCGCCGGCAGGCTTTCCACCAGGCCCGCCACCCACAGTGCCGCGGCGGCATTGGCCAGCACGATGTCGCGCGCCGCTCCCGGTGCCCCCGCGAGCACCTCTTGCACGCGCGTCGCTGATTCCTCGGCCGAGCGTATTTCCAGCCCGCCCCGCTTCGTCTCTCCCACCTCAAGGCCCCCGGCCGACGCATGCCGTTTCAGCCCCAATTCCTCCGGCTGCAGAGTAAACTGCCGCGCACTGTTCGCAGCTCCGTCAAATTCGGCGACCCGCGTCGGGCCCGTCACGGAGATATCGCAGAGCGTCCCGAGCCGCGGATCGCTCCCCACCACCACCAGCGTCCGCTGCGCCCCCAGCCGAATGAGTACCTCCAGCAGCTTGTCCGCGAGTTCCGGAGAGCGCGTGCCCACGACCTGGCGGCGGGCCCCCGCGGGGTTGGTGAGCGGGCCGAGCAGATTGAACAGCGTGGCAAAGCCCAACGCCTGGCGGATCGGCCCGACGTGCCTCATCGCGGGGTGGTGGCGCGGGGCGTAGGCGAAGCAGATGCCCGCCTCCCGCAGGCAGCGTGCCGCCTGCTCCGGCGTCGTCTCGATGTTCACCCCCAGCACCCGCAGGACATCCGATGAGCCCGAGCGGCTGGTCACCGAGCGGTTGCCATGCTTGGCCACCGGCGCCCCACACGCCGCCGCCACGATCGCCGCCGTGGTGGAAATGTTGAACAGACAACTGCTGACCCCACCCGTGCCGCAGGTGTCGATGACCCCCTCGGGGGCATCAATGGCCACCACATGTCGCCGCAGGACCAAGGCCGCCCCGTGCAGTTCTTCGACCGTCGGCTCGCGCACGGCAAGGAGCGTCAATAGCGCCCCCGTCTGCACCGCGTCGGCCGCACCCTGCATGATGTCGGTGAAGGCACCCTCGGCCTGATCAAACGTCAGCGGCGTACCGCGCAACAACTGGCTCAGCAGTTCTCTCATGCGACAAATTCTACTCCCTCCGCCGCGCGTTTGCTCCCCTCTTTGCTTCCCCTGTTCACCAAGGAGGTGCCTCATGGCCCACAACCCCCCCACCGAATCGGAACTCACCCGCGGCATCGACGCCCACGCGGCAACGCCTTCCAGCGGCGCGCGCCAGCCGGTCCAGGCGCCCGAAAAAAAACTCGACGCCGTCACCGAAGCCACCGGCTCGGTGAAGCGCAAGCCCAATGACGCACCCGCGAAACCGGCGCACGACCTACGCCCCACCGCTGGCGGTCAACTCGAGGCCGATGAAGGCGTCGCGGAAAAGGAGAAGGACCCGATCGAGTAATCGAGCAGGGCGGGTTGCCGCGGATCAGTCCTCGCGCAACCCCAGCGGCTTGCCGAGAATCTCCGCCATCAGCACCGCCTGACGAAGCCCGCCGCGGGCGCGCAGGGCGTCGCGAATGCCGCCGTCGGGGGCGGGTGGACGGGGCGTTTGCTTGAGCAAGGAGTTCTGCCTGGCCGCTGCGATGGCCTGCCGCGCGACCTCCGGCATTTGCACCGGCGGCGCCGGCTGCGGCGTGCGCGAGGGCTTCCGTGCCTGCGGCGGTGGCGGGGCCGCCTGGCGGACGGCGGGACGCCGCGTCGGCGTCTGCACGTTGGCCTGCTTCTGGACAACGATCTCCCGCTGGGCGGGCGTGGGGGCGGCGGCCCGGGGCGGCTGGATGATGACGGGCCGGGCCTGCGCCTGCTGCCCCGGGAGACGTCCGGCGCGACGCGCCTGTTCTTTGGCGACATCCTGAATTGAAATTTTTCCCGCGAGCAGATCGCGCGCCAGCTGCCGGGGGTCTCGGGGAATCTCAGCCATCGGAACCTCCAGCGATCGTGCGGCCCTCGCCACTATACCGCTCCCGCCGCCGTTCCGCCCGTCAAATCATCGCCCCTTCCCAAAGATCACAAAAAAGAACACAAAACTTAATTTAATCAATTCTACTTTTAATTTTTTTAAGTTTCACTTGCGTATCCATAAAACTGATGGTATTCATTCACCCATGCGAAAACTTCCCGCCCATCTCCGCTGTCCCAGTTGTCACGGGGCGCTCCTGCCGACAGCCCTCCACTGCGCCGGGTGCGACCTCACCCTCACCGGCCACTTCCAGAGCAACGAATTCGCCGCGCTCGCGGAAGAGGACCTGCACTTCCTGCGACTCTTCCTGCTCACCGACGGGCGCATCAAGGACATGGAGACCGCCCTGGGCGTCAGCTATCCGACGATCAAAGCACGGTTGGCGAAACTCAAAACGTCGCTCGGCATTACCGCCGCGCCCCCTGCCCCCCCGCCCCCACCCCCCCCCCCCCCAACCCCCCCCCACCCCCCCCCCCCCCCCCCCCCC
>CALCHA010000631.1 GCA_937901265.1 uncultured Phycisphaerales bacterium | reverse complement strand
TTCGGCGGCGGCTTCGGCGGCGGTCATCGTGGTGATGATCGGAATCTTGTGCATAACCCCGGCGGCGCGAATTTGCCCCTCGTCGGTCCGCGGGCCCTTCGTCGTGGGCGTGTTGATCAGCAACGCCACTTCCTTGTTTTTGATCGCATCAATAATGTTCGGGCGGCCTTCCTTGATCTTGTTGACCCGAGTCGCCGCAATACCGGCCGCGGCCAGCGCGCTGTGCGTCCCGCCGGTCGCCAGCAGCGTGAACCCGAGCCCCGCCAGTTTCCGCGCGACGGGCACGATCGCCGCCTTATCCGCGTTGCGCACGCTCAGGTAAATCGTCCCCTCGAGCGGCAGCGCCCCTCCCGCCGCCATCTGGCTCTTGGCGAACGCCAGCGGGAAGGTGGTATCGATGCCCATCACCTCGCCGGTGCTCCGCATCTCCGGCCCAAGAATCACATCGACTCCTGGAAACTTGTTAAACGGAAATACCGATTCCTTCACCGCCACATGCCCCGTCGGAATCACCTCGCCGGTAATGCCCAGTTCCTTCAGCGTCTTGCCCATCATCACCTTCGCCGCAATCCGCGCCCAGCTCACCCCGGTCGCTTTGCTCACGAAGGGCACCGTGCGGCTGGCCCGCGGATTCACCTCAAGAATGTACACCTCGCCATCCTTGATCGCGAACTGGATGTTCATCAGCCCCACCACCTGAAGCTCGCGCGCCAGCATCAGGGTGTTCCGCCGGACCTCATCGAGAATCTTCTTCGGCAGCGAGAATGGCGGCAGGGAGCAGGCGGAATCGCCGGAGTGGATGCCGGCCTCTTCGATGTGTTCCATCAGGCCGCAGACGATGAAGTCGGTGCCGTCGCCGATGCAGTCGACGTCCATTTCGGTGGCGTCGCCGAGGAAGGAATCGATGAGGACGGGGTGTTCGTCGGCAACTTCGACGGCGTTCTGGATGTAGTAATTGAGCTGGTCTTCGTCGGAGACGATTTCCATGGCGCGGCCGCCGAGGACGAAGGAGGGGCGGACGAGGACGGGGTAGCCAATCTTTTTAGCGACTTCGCGGGCCTGTTCGGCGGAGCGCGCGAGGCCGCCTTCGGGTTGCTTGAGGCCGAGTTTTTTGATGAGGGTGTTGAATTTTTCGCGGTCTTCGGCGGCCTCGATGGATTCAACGGCGGTGCCGATGATGGGAACGCCGGCCTCTTTGAGGCCGCGGGCGAGGTTGAGGGGGGTTTGGCCGCCGAATTGGACGATGACGCCGGCGACGAGGCCGGGGTTAACCGGTCGCTCCCTAACGGTCGCGGCTCTGTTTTGCGTTGGGGGTTCGAGAGGTTGGCCGTTGAGGCGTTCGACGATGTTGAGGACGTCTTCGTGGGTGAGGGGTTCGAAGAAGAGGAGGTCGGAGGTGTCGTAGTCGGTGGAGACGGTTTCGGGGTTGGAGTTGACCATGACGGATTCGAAGCCGAGTTCTTTGGCGGCGAAGGCGGCCTGGACGCAGCAGTAGTCGAATTCGATGCCCTGGCCGATGCGGTTGGGGCCGCCGCCGAGGATGATGATTTTTTTCTTGGGAGTGATGCGGATTTCGTCGTCGGTGACTTGTTCGAGTTTGCCGTTGACGAGTTTTTGAATGGGGGATTCGTAGGTGGAGTAGTAGTAGGGGGTGGCGGCTTCGAATTCAGCGGCGCAGGTGTCGACGAGTTTGTAGACGGGTTGAATCTTAAGCACAACACGCCATGCTCGCATTTCCTTGGGCGTGCAGCCGAAGACAGTTGCTAACTGCACATCGCTGTAACCCCATTCCTTTGCGCGACGCAATAACGCGGAGAAGCTGTACGAAGTTCCAGAAAGTTGGCGCTCGTGTCCCTCTACCGTAGCGGTCACGCCACTGACATCTCTTCGAAATTCAGATGTACGAAGCTGCTTGCTTGCCGCCTCGACTTCCGCCGGCGCGGCTGAATTACGAACCGTGGGCTTGACCATTTTTGCCGCTGTCACGAGCTCGTCTTCGAAGTCGACGAGTTGTTTCATGTGGGTGAGGAACCAGGGGTCGATGTTGGTGAGTTGGAAGACGTCGTCGACAGTGCGGTTCATTTTGAAGGCGTAGCGGATGTAGTAGAGGCGGCCCTGGGAGGGGATGGCGAGTTTGCGGTTGAGTTCTTCTTCGGGGATGGGCCAGGTGGTGGCGGCTTGTTCCTGGGTATTGACGCGGGTCATGTCGGAGCCGCGGTCGCCGAGGGTCTTTTGGGAATTCTGAATTCTGAATTCTGAATTCTGAATTCCCTGTTGCGATTGCCACCATTTGTCGAGTTTGTCGAGGCCGAGGCCGAAGCGTTTGACTTCCATGCTTCGGATGCCTTTTTGCAGGGCTTCCTTGAAGGTGCGGCCGATGGCCATGGCCTCGCCGACGGACTTCATCTGGGTGGTGAGGGTTTCGTCGGCGTCGGGAAATTTCTCGAAGGTCCATCTTGGGATTTTGACGACGACGTAGTCGATGGAGGGTTCAAAGCAGGCGACGGTTTTTTTGGTGATGTCGTTGGGGAGTTCGTCGAGGGTGTAGCCGACGGCGAGCTTGGCGGCGAGCTTGGCGATGGGGAAGCCGGTGGCTTTGGAGGCGAGGGCGGAGCTGCGGGAGACGCGGGGGTTCATTTCGATGACGACTATGTCGCCGTTTTTCGGATTGACGCCGAACTGGATGTTGGAGCCGCCGGTTTCGACGCCGACGGCGCGGATGATGGCGATGGAGGCATCGCGCATGCGCTGGTATTCCTTGTCGGTCAGCGTCTGCGCCGGCGCAACGGTGATGGAGTCGCCGGTGTGCACGCCCATGGGGTCGAAGTTTTCGATGGAGCAGACGATCACGACGTTGTCGGCGACGTCGCGCATCACTTCGAGTTCATATTCCTTCCAGCCAATCAGCGACTGGTCAATCTGGATTTCGGTGATCATGGACGCGTCGAGGCCGCGCTGCGAGAGCGTCTCAAATTCTTCCATGTTGTAGGCAATCCCCGACCCCGTGCCGCCAAGCGTGAACGACGCCCGGATAATGCACGGAAGTCCGGTGAATTTGACGATCTCCCGCGCCTCGCTCATGGAGTGGGCCAGGCCCGACTTCGGGCATTGCAGACCGATCGTTTCCATCAATTTCTTGAAGACCGAGCGGTCCTCCCCGCGGCGAATCGCCTCCCGGTCGGCACCGATCATCTTGACGTTGTACTTGGCCAGGATCCCCGCGTCGTAGAGCGCGATCGCCGTATTCAACCCCGTCTGACCCCCCAGCGTGGGCAGCAGCGCGTCCGGCCGCTCCTTCTCGATGATCTTGGTGACCGCCTCCACCGTGATCGGCTCGATGTACGTGCGGTCCGCCATTTCCGGATCCGTCATGATCGTCGCCGGGTTGGAGTTCACCAGAATGACCCGGTACCCCTCCTCCTTGAGCGCTTTGCACGCCTGCGTGCCGGAATAATCGAATTCGCAGCCCTGCCCAATGATGATGGGGCCGGCGCCGATGATGAGTATCGAGTGGATGTCGGTGCGTTTGGGCATCGTTTTCGAGGACCTTTGTGGGGGTGTGGGTAAACTCAGAAAGTTATAGCGGGAAGGTCACGGACCGTAAAGGCGGAAGGATTTTCGCGACGCGGTCCGCTGGCGCGCGTCCCCGGGGAGAGTCGCTCGTTAATTCGTCCCCATGCCCCTATGATAGGAGTCTGTCCCGAGGGGGGCCACCCGTGGCGGAGAGGTTTTGCATGCGCCTGGGCATTCGGCGCAAATTGATCGGCACCCTGATTCTCGTCGGCCTGCTGCCGCTGGCGATGAGTCTCATCCTTGTATTGGGCGGCGGTGCCTGGATCCAGCTCAACAAAATCCGCTCCAGCTACGAAGACTCCGCCTCCGATTGTGCCGACCGCATTTCCGGCATCCTCCGGGACGAAGTTGAAAAGCTCACCATCCTCTCCCGCTTCCCTCGCATCGTCGACTACGTCGAGGCACGCAACCATGAGCACGCACTGGCCAACCCCGGTCAAGTCCTCGGCGAGACGGCGCCTCTCCCCGTCGCCGCCGCCACCGACATGGACCGCCTCTGGCCCTCCCTTTCCGACACCGACCCCCGCATCGACGCCCTCCTGCACAACGAATTGGCCGACCGCCTGCGGATGCTCACCGCCGTCAATGGCCAGCCTCGTCAACTGATGGTCAGCAATATCTACGGCGAGGTTATCGCCGCCAACGCCCGCACCGCTGATTTTTTCCAGGCTGACGAAACATGGTGGCAGGCCGCCTATGACAGCGGCCGCGGACGAATCTACATCAGCTCCGTCACCGCCAACCCCGCCGGCGGGAACCCCATCGTCACCATCGCGCTGCCCCTTTACGGAACTGCCGACGGCAAACGGGTCGTCATCGGCATCTTGAAAGACAAAATCCCGGTGAACTGGCTCCTCGCCCCCCTGCACGAACGCGCCAGCGCCCTGGGAGCCGTCGCCGAACTCGTCGATCTCGATGCCCGGCTCTCCGTCTACGTCACAGAACAAAATCCCATCAACGATCGCGCGCGGGAGTTCTACTTCGAGCATCGAAAAGATGGCGTCGTCCCCATCACCACCCTTCTTTTCAACAACATCATCATTGGCAGCGAGGACATCCCCCTCAAATCACGCATCGACGAGCATCTCGGCCCGGCCCTGCTTCCCCACTGGACCGTCATCGTCTCCAAAGCCTCTGAAGAGGCCATGACCCCCGTCTACCACACCGCCATGACCGTGGCGGTCATCGGCATCGCCCTCGTCGCCATCCTCTTCATTCTCGGCGTCGCCATCTCCAACCGCGAAATCATCATGCCCATCCTCCGCCTCCGCGAAGCCACCGCCGCCGTTGGTCGAGGCGAACTCAATGTCCGCCTCCTCTCCGGCTCCGACGAAAAAGATCCGACGTTCCGCAAGGATGAACTCGCCGATCTCGCCCGCGACTTCGACGAAATGACCCGACAACTCCAGAAAAACCTCAACACCCTCGCCCGATCCAACGAAGCCAAACGACGCTTTATGGAGCTCGCCGGGCACGAACTCAAAACCCCCGTCACCTACCTCCTCGGCGTCTGCCAGCTCGCCCAGCGGCAACTCCAGCAAATCGCCGCGGCCGCGACCGACGGAATCCCCGAAGACGAACAATCCGTCGCCCTCGCCATGAAAAATGCCGCCTCCGTCCAGGGAGCGCTCACCAAAATTTCCGCCAAAACCCAACGCCTCAGCCGCATCATCGACAACCTCCTCAAGCTCGTGAACAACGACCAGTTCACCACCCGCATGAACAAAGGGCCCGTCGACATCCGTGCCCTGCTCCTCCAGGTCACCAGCGACCATCGCCCCTTCCTCGCCGAACGCAAACAGCAGCTCGTCGTCGATGTCGCCGAAAACCTCCCCTCCGTCGATGCCGACCGCGACAAGCTCGAAGATGCTCTGACCAACCTCATCTCCAACGCCATTCGCTTCTCCCCCGATGGCGGCACCGTCCGCGTCGCCGCCCATGAGGTCCCCCCCACCACCGAGTCCGGTGAAATGCTGGAAATCCTCGTCGAAGACTCCGGCCCCGGTATCCCGTCGCAGGACGCCACTGAACTCTTCGAGCCTTTTTACACCGGTTCTGACATCCTCCACCACCACTCGGGCACCTTTGAATATGGCTCCAAAGGCATCGGGCTCGGGCTTGCGATCGTCCGGCGATTCATCGAACTGCATGGCGGAATCGTTCGCGCGCAGCCCATCGTCCGCGAGGGAAAGACCGAGGGAACCCGTTTCCAGATCCTCCTTCCCGTCGGACATGACCCCCGCCTCGACGCCAGCGGCAGCATATCCGGTATGCCTGCTATCAAGTGACCCCCTGAACGAGCATCCGTTCCTCACGTTCACAGCTTGCCTGCGCCCCATTCAGGCGATGATGCACCCCCCCGCCCGATCACGAAAAGCTGGAGAGAAGGCCAGCATTTTCCGCATGTCGGAAAACGACAACTTTTTAACAAAATCCCGCGCTGCCTTTGGAACGATTATCTCAACACGTGCGTTAAGAAGTGACAAGCCAGCTCTCGCCGCTGCAGTACCCGGCGGGCACTCCTACTTGGGAACCGAAAATATGGCGAAGCGCCCCACACGAGTTTGCTCCGCCGCGCAAGTCTTGCGCGATCCGCGACGCATCCGCTCACGCCATCGCCACCTCCTCGAAGGCCTCGAAACGCGCATCTACCAGAGCGCCACCCCCGTGGGCATCAACCTTGAAGAGGTCAAGGACTGGAGCCGCTCGCTCATGTTCGTCGATGCGATGAAATCGGCGCGGCAGTTCGGCTCCCCCACCAGCCCCTGGGATGAAAGCGCGCCCGTCGATGCCAACGGTTGGCCCACCGGTGACGCCGGGGCCTGCATCATCACTCTCGGCACCAACACCATCACGGGACAGGCCCTCGAACGCATCGATGGCACCTACTCCTTCTCCGCCACCGGCCGCGTCACCGTCGCCCCCGTCGCCACCCAGGCCAGCATCGCCAATTGGAAGTATGACGCCGCCAGCAACACCACCACCGCCGACGTCATCGTCCGCTACGGAGCCACGCAACTGTATCTCAGCTTCACCGGCGCCACCGGCGGTGCCAAAAACATCAAACTCATTCGCCCCGGATACGCCGCCGACACCAAGCAGGTTTTCACCAACGCGTTTCTCAATTCCCTCGCCAACGTCTCCACCCTCCGCCTCATGGACCTCACCCAGACCAACAGCAATCCCGTCGCCAACTGGGAAGACCGCTCTCACGTCACCGACGTCACCCAGACCTCCCCCAAAGGCGTCGCCTGGGAATATGGCATCGCCCTCGCCAACCTGATGCACAAGGATCTCTGGATCAACGTCCCCGCCCTCGCCACCGACGATTACGTCACCCACCTCGCGCAGCTTTTCAAAAACACCCTCGACCCCACGCTTCACGTCTATGTCGAATACTCCAACGAAGTCTGGAACGCCTCCTTCGGCCAGAACAATCAGAATTTCCTCAACGCCTCCGCTGCCGAGGCCGCCAATCCCAGCGATCTCAACTTCGACAACTCCAACAACGCCTACTACTGGGGCTGGCGAAACGTCGCCGCCAAGCTCATTCAGATTAAGAACGATTTCGCCGCCGTGTATGGCGACGCCGCCATCAACACCACCATCCGCCCCGTCCTGGCCAGCCAGATGGGCTGGTCCTACGTCATTGAAAACCAGCTCGATTACCTCGAACATCGCTTCGGCACCAACCTCAGCACCCAGATCTACGGCATCGCCGGCGCTCCCTACCTCAACATCGGCGATCTCAGTTCCTCCGTCACCCTGACCGTGGATCAAGTCATCGGCGCCCTCTACCAGAACATGGCCAACAACCAGACCGGCATTCAGAAATATGCCTCTCTTGCCGCCTTCTACAGCGTCAAACAGCTCTATTACGAGGGCGGCATTGACCTCACCGGCGATTACTCGGGCAACCTCGCCGCCAAAATCGGCGCCAACTACGACCCTCGCATGGCCGCCCTCGTCGAAGCCTACATCCAGTCCTCCACCGCCCTGGGCGTCGATCAGGTCATGTTCTTCAACCTTGCCGGTGCCTACGCCTGGAGCGGCACCTGGGCCCTCACCGAATCCATCAACGATCTCGCCGGCTACAAGTTCCAGGGCTTCATCGCCGCCACCAAAGACGCACCCCTTCCCATCACCGCCGGCTTCGCCCTGCCCGCGCCCCGCGGCACCGCCAGCCTCCAGGGCGGTAACTACATCCTCGATCTCTACGGCAGCAACGGGTCCGGCGGCACCCTCAACGGCGTCTGGAACGGGTCCGTCTACAATTACCTCCTCAACACCGCCGCCACCGAAAGCATGGCCCTCCGCATCAACTCCGCCAACGGCAGCGGCGTCGTCGACCTCATCATCGATGGCCGCGACCTCGGCAACTTTACCCTCGCCTCCTCCGGCGCGGGTGGCACCACCACCGCCAACATCGACCTCGCCGCGGGCCTGGCCAACGATCAGCTCGCCTCCGGCCTCCATACCCTCCGCATCAAGGTCGTCAGCGGCCACTTCGACCTCGACAACCTGATCTTCCTCGGCGGCGAAGACGCCTTTCCCGCGGCGACCCCCACCGGCCTCACCGCGGCTGGAGCCGACGTCGCCTCCGTGCGGCTCGCCTGGAACGCCACCGCCGGTGCCTCCGGCTATCTCCTCGAACGCAGCCTCGCCGGCCAGAACAATTTCACCCAGATCGCCGCCCTGAGCGCTGCGACCCTTCAGTTCACCGACACCGGCCTCGCCCTCGATACCCGCTACGACTACCGCCTCAAGGCCACCGGCCTCTCGGGGAACTCCGGCTACTCCGCCGTCGCCACGGGTACTCCGCTGCGCCTGGCAACCCCTGCCAACCTTAACGCCGTTCCCGGGAGCGCGCACGACATCCTTGTCACCTGGAGCCCCGTCTCCGGTGCCACCAGCTACACCCTCCAGCGCTCCTTCGATTCCATCACCTGGGCCCCGCTCACCGTCGTTTCCGGCGGTGCAACGTCCCTTGACGACACCGGCCTCTTCGCCCGCACCAAGTATTACTACAGCGTCGTCGCCACCGGCGCCAACGTGGGGGATTCCTTCGCCGCCACCACGGGCAATAGCACCAACGCCATGCTGCCCCCCGACAATCTCCAGGCCACCGCCGTGGATGGCTCGTCGCTCCGCATCACCTGGACTGCCGCCATCGACGGCACCCAGTACTCCCTGGAACGCTCCCCCGACGGCGCCACCGGCTGGTCCACCGTCGCCACCCCCGACATTCAGACCACCAGCTTCGTCGACACCGGGCTCTCCACCAGCTCCGTCTACTACTACCGCATCAAAACCCTCTCCTCCGCGGGCAACTCCCTCTACTCTCCCGTCGTGGGCATGACCCCCGCCGTCATCGTCTCCAACAACCCCGGACCCCCGGCGGGCCCCGCCCCCGATCCCACTCAGGGTGGCACCACCAGCGACACCGTGATCCCCCCGGCCAGCCCCACCCCCTCCCTCGCGGGCCCCACCCACGTGACCGCCACCGCCACCATCGCGACGGTCCGCATCGCGTGGAACCTCGTCGCCGGGGCGAAACAATACCTCATCGAACGTTCTACGGACGGCTCCACGTGGACCGCCGCCGGCCAGACCTCCTCCACCAGCTTCACCAACAGCGGCCTCGCCAACGACACGCGTTACTCCTTCCGGATCACCGCCATCATGCCCGACGCCAGCCGCTCCGCCCCCTCCGCCATCGCCTCCGGCACCACCGCCAAACAGACCCCCGCCGGCTGGATCCTCTACACCGCCTGAGTGCCCGCGACGCCCGCGGTACGCCTGCGCCGGCTCTCGCACCCACGCAACAAACAAAAGTCCCGCCGTCTCCAGCGGGACTTTCGTAAGCCATCGTCTCTACCCCTACCCCCCTGTCCCCTACCCCCTCACAACAGCACATTCAACCGGCTCTCACGCGCATCGAACGGCTCGATCACCAGCTGGTCTCCCGCCAGCGACGGGTCAGCCGTGATGTTGATCCGCTTGCCGGTCTTGTCCTCCAGTTCCACCAGCGCCTTGCGCTTGCGGTTCAGCAGGAACGCTGCCACCGTCGGATAGGCCCGAACTTCCAGGCGCGCGACGTCCACGCGCGTCGCCCCGGCCGCCAGCCGCCGCATCACGTCGAGGCTCACGCTCTCGGGCGTCTTGATCAGGGCGCTGCCATGACAGTGCGGGCAATCCATATAGATGCTGCGTTTCAAACTCGGCCGCACGCGCTGCCGCGTCATCTCGATCATGCAGAACTGGCTCATCCGCAGCACTTTCGTCCGTGCGCGGTCGTTCTCCATTTCATCGCGCAGCAGCCGCTCGATCTCCCGCTTGTGCCGCTCTTCGCGCATGTCGATGAAGTCGATCACGATCACGCCGCCCAAATCGCGCAGCCGCAGTTGCCGCACCACTTCCTTGAGCGCTTCCTTGTTCATGTTGAAGGCCGTCAGCTCCGCGTCGCGCTGGTCGCGGTAACGCCCGGAGTTCACATCGATCGCCACCAGCGCCTCGGTCGAATCGATCACCAGCGACCCGCCGTTGTTCAGCTCCACGCGCCGCGAGTTGATCTTCTCGATCTCCTTCTCGACGCCGAACTTCTGATACAGCGGCATCGTGCCGGTGTAGAGTTCCACGATTCCCGCCGACCGCGGATCCACGATCGACAGAAAATCCCGAATCCGGCTCGCCACCTGCTCGTTGTCCACGATGATGCGATCAATCTGATCGTTGAACACATCGCGAATCGTACGAATCACCAGGTCCGATTCCTGATAAAGCTCTACCGGTGCCTTGTGGTTGCGGATGCGATTCGCAATCACCTTCCACATCCGCACCAGGTAATTCAAATCCCCCTGCAGCTCCTTCTTCGACACGTCCGTGCCGGCCGTCCGGATGATGAACCCCAGATTCCGCGGCGGGTTCAGCTCCTGAAGCGTCCGCTTCAACTCACGCCGCTGCTCCAGGTCCTCGATCTTCCGCGACACGCCCAGCGCCGACATCCCCGGCATCATCACCAGGTACCGCCCCGGACAACTCACGTAGGTCGTCAGCGTCGGCCCCTTCGTGCCGATCCCCTCCTTCGTCACCTGCACGATGATTTCCTGCCCGCGCCGCAGACACTGCTGAATCGGCGGCCGCTCGCGCCGCGGCGTCTTGCGCCCCACCTTCTCCATCGGCTTCATATGCCCATCGTCCACGTCCCCCATGTCCGGGCCGCCCTCATATCCGCCCCACTCATCCTCCTCATCGTCGGCAAACTCGGCGTTGTACGCAGAGCCAAAGTCCGCAGGCTCATCCTCCGGCGCCGCGCCGTCCTCCTCCGCCATGTCTTCCGAAACGCCCACCGCTTCTTCCGCCGCGTGGGTCACCTTCTCATCCGAAGGCAGCTCCGAGCCGTTGGTCGGCTCCTCCGACCGTCCTTCGCTGCGCGTCTCGCCCTCAGCCGAACGTTCTTCAGAACCTTCCGCGGAACCCTCAGCAGAATTTTCCGAGCTCGCATCACTCCCCCGCTCCGCCGCGTGCGAGGCCGCCGTCTGCTCAACCAGCGCTTCGCTCGTCGCAGCCACTGCCGCGTGTCCCTCCGAAGCCTCCAGCGCCGCCCGCGGCGATTCATACGAAACGGCCGCGCCATCAGGCGCCATCGCCTGCGGCAAGACCCGCTCCGGCCCACCCTGTTCCGCTACGCTCTCCGTCATCCCCGCCGCGTCCGACCCTGCCGCACCCGGAGGCGGCTGGAACCCCGCGCTCGGTGACACCGCCGCACCCGCCGCCGGCGTCGCCGGCGCAGGCCGCGGCTGATACCGCCGCGGCTGCTGCATCCGTGGCTGATGCTTCTTCGGAAAGTACTGCGGATGCAAATCCGAAATATGCAGAAAACCGTTCTTCCCGATCCCGAAATCAATGAACGCCGCCTGAATCGATGGCTCGACGTTCGTCACCCGCCCCTTGTAAATGTTTCCAATGTGCGATTCCGTGCTCGAACGCTCCATGTACAGCTCTTCCAGCTGCCCGCGCCGAATCACCGCGATGCGCACCTCCTCCCCCTCCACCACGTTGATCAGCATGTCCCGACCGCTGGGCTCACGCCGCTTCACTGGCGCCGCCAACGATTCATCGATCTCAATATCCTCGGAGAACGGTGCCAGCAGCGACGTGTCCGCCACCGCGTTCTGCAACGCTCCCGCCGACTCCGCAGGCAGCGCAGGCAGCGCCACCGTCACCGGCAAGGCCACCACCTCGCTCGGTGCCTCACTCGACACCGTCGGCGTCGGCTCGACCAGATCATCCGCCTCCCGCTCCTGCCGATTCTGTGGCGGACCGTGGCGGTGCGGCTGCGGCTGATGCGGTTGACCACGCCCCTGCGGCACGTTCCGCGCCGGCTGTCCGCCCTGCCCTTGCCCGCCCTGACCCTGTCCGCCCTGACCCTGTCCGCCCTGACCCTGTCCGCCCTGACCCTGATTCCCCGGACCCCGACTCTGACCGCCCTGCCGTTGGCCCTGTCCCCCTTGAAC
>CALCHA010000630.1 GCA_937901265.1 uncultured Phycisphaerales bacterium | reverse complement strand
CTTGAAAATGTATTTCATCAGCGACATTTGTGATGATTATCGTACGGCGGCGCGGCGCAGGGCGGAAGTCCCAGGTTCACCCTCCGCCAGCAAACATCACCCGACCGCAAAAAGCGGGCAGGCCCACGTGGCGCGGGCCTGCGAGCGAAATTCATCTTGCTGAACGAGCGGCCTTATCCCGGCTGCGGAAGCGTCCCCGTGGAGGGGCCTTCCGGCGTCGGGTTGCGCTTTTCCTCCTCGCGGCGAGCCTCAGCACGGCGCTGCTGCTCCGACGCTAGAAGGTCGGAGACCGTCGGCTTGGTCAGCACCTCCCCGCGCATGATGCGGTCCACATCATTGCCGTCGAGCGTCTCATACTTGATCAGGGCGTTGGCCAGATTGTCCACCTGCTCGCGGTGCTCCAGCAGCGCCCGCGTGGTGTCCGCCTCGAGGGTGTCGATGAGCTTTTTCACTTCCTCATCGATGATCTTGGCGGTCTCCTCCGAATATTCCCGGCTGCCGAAGCCGAAGGGGCTCATCTTGTTTTCATCTTCACCATAGAAGACGAAGCCGACCCGCTCGTTCATGCCCCAGTCGCGGATCATCGACCGCGCCAGACCCGTCACCTGCCGGATATCGCTCCCGGCACCCGTGTTGATGTCGCCAGTGAACATCTTCTCGGAGATCCGCCCCGCCAGCCCCATCTTGATGAAACTGAGGCTCCACTTGCGGGAGTAATTGGTGCGGTCCTTCTCGGGAAGCGTCATCGTTGCTCCGCCGAAGCGGCCGCGCGGAATGATCGTCACCTTGTGGATCGGATCGGCGTTCTCCTGCTCCAGCCACTGGATGACGGCGTGGCCGGCCTCGTGGTAGGCGGTGGCGGCCTTTTCCTTCTCGTCGATGACCCGGCTCTTGCGGGCTTTGCCGAACTTCAGCTTGTCCCGTGCTTCCTCCATGTCCCCCATCTCGATGGCTTCCTTGTTGCCCATGGTGGCGATGATCGCCGACTCGTTGACGATCGCCGCGAGGTCCGCACCGGAGAAGCCCGGCGTCTGGCGGGCCAGCCGCATCAGGTCTACCGAGGCCGCCAGCTTCACCTTGCGGGCGTGTACTTTCAAAATTTCATAACGGCCCTTGATGTCCGGCAGCGGCACGTACACCTGCCGATCGAAGCGACCCGGCCGCGTGAGCGCCGGGTCGAGCACGTCGGCGCGGTTGGTCGAGGCAATGACGATGACCTGGTCGTTGGTGTCAAAGCCGTCCATCTCCACGAGGATGGCGTTGAGCGTTTGCTCTCGCTCGTCATGCCCGCCCGACGCCATGCCATTGCCCCGCCGCCGCCCCACGGCATCGATTTCATCGAGGAAGATGATGCAGGGCGAGGATTCCTTCGCGGTCTTGAACAAATCACGCACGCGCGATGCGCCCACGCCAACGAACATTTCCACGAAGTCCGAGCCGCTGATCGAATAGAAGGGCACATCCGCCTCGCCGGCGATGGCCTTGGCGAGCAGCGTTTTGCCGACGCCGGGATCGCCCACCAGCAGCACGCCGCGCGGGATCCGCCCGCCCAGCTTCTGAAACCGCTTGGGGTTCTTCAAAAACTCCACGATCTCCGAGAGTTCTTCCTTGGCCTCCTCGATCCCCGCCACTTCGGCGAAGGTGATGTTGGTGTGTTCCTTGGAAAGCAGGCGGTGCCGCGAGCGACCGAAGTTTCCCAGCATCCCCATGCCCCCGCCGGCCGAGCGAATCTGCCGCAGGAAGAAGAACCAGATGATCAGCAGAATCACCAGGTAGGGCAGCACGTTGAGGATCACGTTGACGATGAAGTTGGAGGAGGGTTTGTATTCCAGCGTGGGAGGCTGGTAGTTCTGCGCATGCTGCGGGTGGGCGCGGGTTTGTTCCAGCAGATGCGCCCAGCCCCAGCCATCGACGGCGGAGGCGGGGTAGTAGACTTTGAATTTGGCTGGCTGGCCATTGTCGGTAACGGGCTGGCCGGCGACGCCGTCGCGGAGGGTGACCCACAGGGTGAAATTGTTGGAATCATCGACCGCGGTGACCTGTTTGACGTCACCATTTTCCAGGTGCGTGCTGAAGGTGTCGTAGGACATGATGCCCGGCGTGTTGCCGTTGTTGTGCAGCACGATGAATAGCAGCAGGGCGACCGAGAGGATAAGGATCCACCCCAGCATCGATCGCGAAAATCGCATGTTGCCGTCGCCATTGGGGTTATTGGGTCCGCTGGTACCGGGACGTTTTTCACGCGACGGAGCGCGTGAAGCATCGGGCTTTTCGGCGGGATCTTTGGGATCGTCGGGAAGGTCGGGCATGGAATCCTCAGGATAGCGCTCAGGGGCGCATCGAATGTATCGGCTGACGCAGTCGACGGAAATACCGCAACATTATAGCCGGGAGCAAGCCGGAAAAGCGCGAAACCGCGCCAAGAGGCCTTCGGCCGGGGCATCGTGGGGGGCCGGTGTGGCCCGGTTTTAGAAGGGCGCGGTCGCGGCGGCCGGCGCCGTCGCGGGTCCGGCGGTCGACGAGGGGGTGTTCCAGTCGGTCTGCAACTGGTCCACAATCGCCGCCGCAAGCCGCTCAATGGCCAATTGTTCGGCATCGTCGACCCGCTCCTGGGTCTGCGGGATTTCCGTGGAGGAGCGGTTGAAGCCGCGGCGTTCCACCAGAACCCGGCCGGTCCGGGCGTCTCGCCACGTAAAGTTCACCACGACGGTCACCTGGTTTTCCCGCGGCAGGATGGTTCCGAACCGACGCGTGAGCACGTTTTCCTGGATGTCCACGATCTCACCGCTCAGCACCGTGTCGGCGGGGCGTTCCCGGCTGATTTTATAGGGGGTGCGGAACTCGATATTTTTGTCGATCGCCTCGGTAAGGCGGAATTCCCATTCGCGGCGGAAGGTTTTGTTGGCGAAGATCGGCACGGCGATGGTGTGGATGGAGCGGTTGTAGAGCGGCGTCGTGGTGTAGCCACAGCTTGTCGACAAGCCGCCCCCAAGGAGCAGCAGGAAGGCGGCTCCGAGGCGCCGCAGCGGGAGGGAAAGTAGGCGGATCATTGGTTGGCCTCGGTCGGGATGCGGCGGTTGAGCTCGGCGCGGGCGTCCACCGCGTACTGGGTGTTGGGCCAGTTGGCGATCACCCGTTTGTACGTTTCCGCCGCCGCGTGGCGGTCGCCGGCGCGCCAATAATAGCGTGCCACTTCGAGCGATTTTTTGCCTTCCAGCTCGTAGATGCGGTCGTCAATGGCGCTGGTCTGCAGTTGCTCCGCGGATTGCGGGTAGGCCTGCGACACGGCCGCGAGGCGTTCCCGGGCGTCATAAAGAGGGGTGAAGTCGAAAAGCACGCCGCGGAAGTTGGCCAGCGAGGCTTCTGCCCGACGGATTTCCGCTTTCCGCACGTATTGGGAGTAGGGATACCGCTTCAAAAAGTCGGTATAGGTGTCGACGGCCTCGGGGAATTCGCCCTTCTCGAAGTGGTAGTCGGCGGAGCGAATGCCTGCCCGTTCGGCGATCGGGCTGCCACGCTGGCGGTCCTGAATGCGGTCCAGCAGTTCCAGTGCGTCGCCGGTGGCACCGAACATCCGGATGCCGAGGAATTTGCGCTTGTACCCGCGTAAAAAGGCGTCGGCGATGTCGTATTCGCGTTGCAGCACCGGCAGGTAGAGATCGGATGTCGGATAGTTGTTGACCAGATCTTCGTAGGCGTAGAGCGCCTCGTAGCGGTTGCCGCGCGCCACCTCGGCGTCACCCTGGAGCAGCAGGACCTGCGGCATGAGCGGGTTGGTGGGGTTTTTCTTGACCCATTTCTTGGCGTTGTAAAGGAGGTCGCCGGTGTGGCCACGGGCGAGGTCGGCGATCATCTGGGCGACCTGGCCTTCGGGCGAGTCGGGGCTGGGCTGGATCAGCGGCACCCAGGAGCCATTACGCAGCTCCCAGCCCGGAGGGGCACCTTCGGCGGGCGCGAGGCCCAGCGCGTAGGCCAGGGTCAGGGTAATCAGGGCGCCATATTTTTTAAGAGGGTGGTGCATAGGGCAGGAAGTATAGCGACGGCGGCGAAAAGGGGAAACCGGCGCCGCGGCCGCGAAGAGGGTGGGGGGCGGTTCGTTGGTGGAGGGGATGAAACTTTTAAGGGACTGGCTCGTGGGGCCTTGCGGGAGAAGATTTTACAAGATGGAGACATTTATGAAACGTTTCGGAATTTGCGTTGGAGCAGCGGTGCTGGCGTTGGCCGTCGGCGGCGGACAGGTTTTTGCCCAGGCCGGCGGCGGCGGCGGGGCCGGGGGTGGCGGCCGTTTTGGCGGCGGCCAGGGTGGGGGGCAGGCAGGTGGCGGCTTCGGGCAGGCGGGTGGCGGCGGGGGAGGTGCCTTTGGGCAGGGTGGCGGACGCGGAGGTCAGGGGGGCGCGGGGCTGCGGGCACCGAACCCCTATGCGAACCAGATGGCGGAAATGGACAACCTGCTGAAGCTCACCGACGACCAGAACACCAAGATCAAGCCGAAGATTGACGCGATGAACACCGAGCTGGCGACGTTCGATCAGACGGCGATGCAGAACACCCGGGGTGCCATGGGCGGCGGCCGCGCTGGGGCACGTGGCGGACGGGGTGGTCGCGGCGGCGCTGCCGGCGCCGATAATCAGGGCGACGTTCTCCGCTCGATCGTTGCGGATTACCAGAAGCTGGTGGCCAAGCACCAGGCGGGGATCGATGCGGAGCTGACGCCCGATCAGAAAATCACGTGGGAGACCTTCAAGCTTGAGCAAGCATTGAACGGCCGCATCCTGCTGATGGGCTTGAGCGGCGACCAGTCCACGAAGGTGAAGGAGATGACCGCTGCGGCCGGCAAGGCGTTGGCGGAACTGCCGGACCTGACGGACGTGGCGGCGATTCAGGATGTGGAGGGCAAGCTCTCCAAGCGTCTGGTAACGGAAGTGCTGACGGATGGGCAGGCATCGATACTGATGGGCGGCGCGGCGATTCCGCCGATTGTGCAGCAGCTCGCGGATCGTCAGGGTCAAGGGGCGATGGGCGGAGCGGGAGCCGGTCGTGCGGGCCGTGCAGGGGGCGCAGGTGGCGGTGCGGCGGGCGCCGGCGGCGGCCGCGGTGGTCGAGGCGGTCGTGGAGGCCGCGGCGGTGCCAATGGCGCGAACGGTGCCAATGGCGGCGGCGCGATCGGACCCGATGGCCAGCCGGCGAATCTGGTCGACCGCCTGCCGTGAGCCGTGCGACTGTCGCCCGCGCGGCGGCCGGTGGGCCTCCGTGCGGCGCATGTCGCTGTGACGGGAGGGACGGATTTCTTCTGCATCCGCAAAAGTTTTTGTGGCGATTGCTTGAAGAAGGCGTACCATATCCGTCGATGGAATCTCTTGCGTGCCCGCAGGATCGCGTGATCGCGCGGCGCAACGCGGACTAAAGGAGCTCGTCATGGGCAAAGGCAACAATCGCGATAAAAAGGAAGTCAAAAAACCCAAGAAGGACAAAGCGAAGAAGAAATAATCTTCCCTGTCCTTGAACGCGGCTGGCTCTGCCGGCGCGAACGACTCTCGCGGGGCCCGGATATCCACTCGGATATTTTCGGGCCTCGCGGCGTTTTCCAGCGTCGCTGCGGGGGGCTCGCTGAAGGGCGGCATACCGCTGGTCACTCGGCGGTGATGATGAAGGTTTCCTGGTAGTCCGCGGCACCCGTGAATTTCAGCCGAACGCGGAGTTCCCAGGTGTAATAAGGGTAGTGGACTTCGTCGGCACTGGTGGGGGGCCAGTCGGGGTCCACGTGGGCGGTCGCTTCTCCTTCGACCATTTCACCGGCGGCGATGGCTTTGGGCGAGCAGATATCCAATGGCCTTTCGCCTTTGGTGCGTGTTCCGCTGGAAGTTTTGTTGCCACGCTTTTCCTGGTAATGCTCGACGCAGACGATTTTGGTGGAAGCACTTTCGATGCGCAACGGGCGGAGAGCGTCGAGTTCCACGCGCACGGAAACAGGCCCTTCCCGTTTGAGGGGCACGGGCGTGACCATGACGCGGGCATCACTGACAGCGCGCTGCACGCCCCAGTGGCGGAAGGTCAGGGCGGTTTGCAGCACCAGCCAACCGGCCGCCACCACAAGCAGAAAGTATCCGCCAACGCCCCAGTGCTGGGCCCGCAACACGTAGTGGCCGGCGACGAGGCCGACGATGGCCGCGGTGCCGACCCACCACGCGAGCGATTCGCGGGCGCGTTTTTTGAGATTTTTCGGTGGCAGGAGCAGGGTCCAGCCGCCGTCGCCCATGGGGACGGCGCGCATGCCGGCGGGTCCGGAGCGTGTCGCACCGGCGGTCATCATGATGCCGAGCCAGGCGGCATAGAACCCGCCCAAGCCCATCCAGTAGGGCCCGGAGGAATAATCCTGCACGAGCACCACCTTGGCGGCGTCGTCCGGATCGCGATAAGCGGTGACAATTGCGTCGGCGGGATAGTGATCGATGAAGTGCTGGGCCGACGAATGCAGGTCAAAGGACTCTCCCCACACGGAAAGCTCTTCGGACTCGTGGTCGATGCCGTTGACGCTGTAGCGGTAGGAGACGTGCGGCTCGTAGGTGGTGCTTCGCCCGGAGTGATGCGTTTCGACGGAGGATTGGAGGACCACGGCCTGCACGGGCTGGTAGACCCGCGCCGCCCGGTCCTGCTCCCACATGTTGGTGGTACCCGCCAGGCCCACCATGATGCCGACGAGGAACAGCGCGATACCGAAGAGTCTCAGCCACATGCCGGCGAACGATAACCCGGGCGGCGCCGGGTCTCAACAGAAATCCAAAGGAGCGGTGGATCGGGCTCGTGAGGGCTCCCGCACCCACACCCCAAAACTCGCCACCCATGAGGACCCTGACCACGACGCCGGAAAAAGCACGAAGAAACCAAGGGACGAAGCCCACGAAGGCGTTGATCCATAACGCGCAATCCCTTCAGCAATGGGCAATGGATGGTTCCGGAGACACGTGGCCACGCTCTGCCGGACCCCTTCGTGCACTTCGCGGGTCCTTCAAGACCTTCGTGTTTTCGTCTGGACTTTCGAAGGAGAACGTTTCCGTTCCTGGATAAGGAGGTGTGGGCTATTCACTCTTGAGGATTCTTCGTAAACTCTCCCGCCTATGCAAAATCTCTTTCAACCTCCCCCCGGGACGCGGGATTTCTATCCCGACGCCATGGCCCTTCGGCGGCACATTGAGGACACGTGGCGACGCGTGTCGCTGCGGCACGGATTCGTCGAGGTCGACGGGCCGACGTTTGAATACCTCGATTTGTACAAGGTGAAGTCCGGCGACGAGATCGTCAGCCAGCTTTTCCATTTTGAATCGCGCGGGGAGGACCGGACGCAGTTTGCCTTGCGCCCGGAGTTCACGCCGACGCTGGCGCGGATGGTGGCGGCCAAAGCCAACGCCCTTCCGCGGCCGATCAAGTGGTTCAGCATTCCGCGCTGCTATCGCGCGGAGCGGCCGCAGAAGGGGCGGCTGCGCGAATTTATCCAGTGGAACGTGGACATGCTGGGCGGAGAGACGCCCGAGGCGCGGCGGCAGTTCGACCTGGAGACGGCGGCCCTGTGCATCGACACGCTTCGCGAATTCGGGCTGGCCTCCTCGGATGTGAAGCTGGTGTGGAATGATCGGGCGCTGGTCGAGCAGCTCTTCGCGCTGGCGGGGCTTCCGCCCGAGCGTTATCCGTTTGGTTTTTATCTTCTCGACCGGCTGGCGAAGCTGGCACCGGAGCAGCGCAGAAAGCAGTATGCGGACAACGCAGTGACGGCTGGCGAGCAGGCGTTCTTTGAGCAACTGGCCGCGGGGGGGGATCCGCTTTCGGAGGCCTTCTGGGAGTCGCTTGGGAGCAACGGCGACTTTGCGGCGTATCGCGATGCCATCTCGGGAATGCAGGCGCACATCGAAAAGACCCTTGCGCTGATGGGCCTTCCGGGTTACGCCACGTACGATCCCTCGATCGTTCGCGGGTTGGCCTACTACACGGGGTTTGTGTGGGAGGTGGTGGACGTTTCGGGCGGCAACCGGGCCGTGGCCGGGGGCGGGCGGTACGACAAGCTGATCGAGATGTTCGGCGGTCCGGCGCTTGCGGCGACGGGGTTTGGGATGGGAGATGTGGTACTGGCGCTTCTACTGGCGGAAAAAGGCAAGCTGCCGGCGAATGCGGGGGTGTCGCCGCCGGACCTGTTTGTGATCAACGCGCTGGAACAGACGGACGACGCGGTGCGGCAACTGGCGATCCTGCGTGCCGCGGGACTGACGGCGTTGGCGAGTTACAAGGCAACGAAGAACATCGGCAAACTGCTGGAGGAGGCGGGCAAGGCACACGCACGAGTGGCCCTGATTCTGGCACCGGCGGAAGCCGCTGAGGGGAAAGCGAAGCTGAAGAATCTGCGGACGCGCGAGGAGCGGACGATTCCGCTGGCGGCGGTACTGGCGGAGACCCTGGCGGAGCTGCGCGGGGCGGGAGACATCGCTCCATGAGCGCCGCCGCGTCTGCAGTCGCATCCGTTCCGCTTCCCAATCTTGCGCGGCAGCCGGTGCGTCGCCTGCACGCGCTGACGGCGCTTCGCTTCTTCGCCGCCGCCACCATCGTCCTCAACCACTCCTCCAACGTCGGTCTCATCCCCCGCGGCACCTTCAAGCCCTTCCTGCTCTTCCAGGCGGTCTCCTTCTTCTTCGTCCTCTCCGGCTTCATCCTCGCCTACGTCTACCCGCACCTGGAAACCTGGACGGCCCGCGGCCGCTTCCTGCGCGCCCGCTTCGCGCGCGTCTGGCCCGCGCACGTCACCACGCTCGCCCTCACCGCCCTGATCATCACAAACCCCATCGGCTACGAACACCACGGCTTGTGGGGCTGGCTCCGCCCGCTGGGCCTCAACATCGCCATGCTCCAATCCTGGTTTCCCTTCCCGCGCGACTACCTCGCCTTCAACGCCGTTTCCTGGAGCATCTCCACCGAGTTCGGGTTCTACCTGATGTTCCCGCTGCTCATCCACCGCTTCGCCCGCTCCTGGTGGTGGAAGCTTCCCCTCACCGCCGCCCTCGCGGTCTTGATGATCTGGCTGGGCAATCGGCCCGGCGTCCTGCCGTTCGCGCGGGCCGTGCCCGACCAGCTTGACCGTGTCACCGCCGTCGGCCTGGTCTACACCAGCCCGCTCTGCCGCGTCTTCGAGTTCACCCTCGGCATGACCGTCGCGCTCCTCTGGCGCCACACCACCGCCCGCCGCCTCGGAAAACTCGCCGGCACGCTTCTGGAACTCGCCGCGATCGCCCTGATGCTCGCCAACATGTTTGTCGCCGCCCGCTTCGCCGATTGGGCCGCCACGTTTCCCCGGGTCGGCGCGGCGGGCCAGCAGTGGCTCCAGCAAGGCGGTACCGTTTGCATCTCCTTTGCGATCCTCGTCTACATCATGGCCCGCGAGGAAGGCTGGATCTCTCACGCCCTCTCCGCCCCGCTCGGCGTGATCCTTGGGGAAATCAGCTTCAGCGTCTACCTCATGCACCAGATGCTCATCAAGTGGTACGTCGTTCACGCCGACCAATTCCTCGCGCTCTCTCCCTGGCTGGTTTACGCCTTTTACTGGGCGCTCGTCCTCGCCACGTCTTACTTGATCTGGGCCGCCGTCGAACGGCCGCTGCGCAAGGCCATCGTTCGGGGCTTCCCCCTCTGGCGCCGCGGATCCGGCGACGCCCGCACCGCGGCCCGCCAGGCCCTCGAAATGCCGGGCGGCAAGGCCCGCTCCCTTTTCGCCAACCTCCTCGACCCCGGCCCGCGGACCATCCTCACCGCCGCCCTCCTTGTCGCCGCCCTCACCGGCACCATCTTTGCCCGCGGCAAGTTCGCCAAGCTCCACGCCCCCGGCTCCGCCGCCGAACTCCAGGCCGCCCTCGTCCAAGCCATCCCCTCCTCCAAGGGCGTCCGCTTCGGCAACGAATTCGTCCTCGACGGCGCCGTCCTCACGAGGACCGCAACCGGCCAGGATCTGACGCTCTATTGGGAAGCCCTCCGCCCCACGACGCTGCACTACCAGGTCGCCACCCACTACCTCGATTCCACGGGCAAAATCCTGGACCAACACGATCACCCCCAGGATTCCGCCAACCGCTCCGTCGCCGCCGGCGACTACTGGATGGACACCCTCCACCTCCCCACCAACCCCGCCCTCAAGGAAGTCGCCATCGCCCTCACCTCCGCCCCGGGCCAAGCCCTCCCCGCCGACCGCGGCCCGCGCGACTGGGCCAACTTCCGCCTGCACATCCCCCTCACCAACGACACCAACGAAGGCGGCCGGCCGTGAATCGCCGATCGTCGAACGTCGCCGCTAGCCCACCCATTCCTCCCAGCCCTTGGCCGCCTTGCGAAAGTCCTTGGCGCCCAGGTGCACCGTTCCCCACGCTTCGGAGCGCGGCTTCATGAGTTCGCGGTAGTCGCGGACAGAGATACCCATCATTCCGTACCACTTGCCGTTGAAACTCATCATTTCCTTCAGCGGGGCCTCTTCGACGCGGCCAGGCCAGTGAAACATGAACAGAAGCACCGCCTCGAAGCCATCACCGAAGATTTCCTGCCATTGACGCAGATCGTCGATGTCTTCGCGGGTGACCCAGTTCTGCAGGCTGGCGCTGCTCGCGGAAAGCTTGCGGCCTTTGACGTCGACGAGCAGATTTTTGCCTTCGGGGCGGTAAACCACGAAGTCGAAGCTTTTGAGCTTGGCCCCCGCGAAGAGGGCCTTCTTGGCCTCATCGACGGCGATGTAGGGCAGGCCCTTGCGACGGAGGTAGTCCTCAAAAGCCGCCTCGTAGTGCGCCACCGGCTTGGTCCGCGGTCCCATGAAGGCCTCTCCCGGAAAATGTCCATCCACGCTCACCAGCATACCGCAAGGCCACGTTGGGCGTCTGCGGCGTGGCGGGCAGCAGGCGTTTTCACATGATCGGTGGCGGGTGTCCAGCCGATAATCCATGCACGGGCAGCCGGGGTGGCGGGCTTGTCGCTGATTTTCGCAGCAAATTCAACGCTCCGGGGCCCATTTCGCCGAAGATGAGGGGCCCATAATCGGTGCGTGTCGCACGTTTTGCCGGTAGCCGCTGATGTTTGGAAAGGACGCCTCCCGCCATGCCCATTCCGCCGCGACCTTTTGGCGCTCCTCCGCCGCAGCCTGCCCATCCACCGACATCCCCTCATCCGGGCCGTCCGCGGCCGATCCCAAAACCCTGCGCGGCGCTAACACCCCTCCCCCCTCCGTCTGATAAAATCGCGAATTCCCTACTGTCAAGAAACTGACCCCCTCCCCGCTATCCCCTAACCCCTGGTGTACGCTTGGCCATCGAACGTCCCACCTTTCACGAGTCCTGGTACCGCGTGGCGGAGCTGCATCCGCGGCTGCGTTCGACGGTGCAGATCTCCCGGCAGCACTTCCGCGCCCAGCCGTGGCATGTGGTGCAGGACCACACCAACAACGCCTTCTTCCGTCTGGCGGAGCCGGCCTACCGGTTCATCGGGCTGCTGGATGGCAAGCGATCGGTGGCGGAGGCGTGGAAGCTGACCAACGATCAGCTTGGCGACGATGCGCCGACGCAGGGGGAGGTCATCCAGCTGCTCGGGCAGCTGTACACGGCGAACCTTCTGCAGGCGGAAGTGCCGGCGGATACGCACACGCTGTTTCTTCGCTACAAGAAGCGTCGCAGCCGCGAAATTTCGTCCTACCTGATGAACATCATGTTCGCGCGGGTACCGCTGGTCGATCCGGATGCGTTTCTGGAGAAGTGGCTGGTCCTGCTGGGGTGGATCTTCTCACCGGTCGGGTTTGTGGTGTGGGCAATCCTGATTGCCGGGGGCTGCTATGCGATTTCCGGCGTGCCGAACTGGCCGAGCCAGCTGGCGAGTTCGGCGGGCGGGCTGCTGTCGCCGGACAACCTCATCTTTCTGTACATCGCCTTTGCGTGCATCAAGGCATGCCACGAGATGGGGCACGCGATTTCGTGTAAGAAATTCGGCAAACAATCGGGCACGGGCGGGGAAGTGCACACGATTGGCATCATGTTTCTAATTTTCACGCCGGTGCCCTACGTCGATGCGTCCTCTTCCTGGGCGTTGACCAACAAGTTTCACCGGGCGATCGTCGGGGCGGCGGGGATGTGGGTGGAGCTGGCCATCGCTTCGATCGCCGCGATGGTCTGGGCGCACACCGGCACCGACAGCCCGGTCCATGCGTTCGCCTACAACGTGATGTTCGTCGCGGGCTTTTCCACGATCCTGTTCAACGCCAATCCGCTGCTGCGTTACGACGGCTACTACATTTTGTCCGACCTGCTGGAGATTCCCAACCTCGGCCAGCGCTCCAAGGATTACGTTTTCTACCTCGTCAAGAAGTATATCTGGAATGTGCGTTTTGCCCGCAACCCAGCCTACAGCGTCGCGGAGCAGGGGTGGCTTTTCGCCTATGCGATCGCTTCGTTTCTGATGCGTGTGATCGTTTCCTTCGGCATCATGTTTTACCTGGCCAACGTGCTCAACGGAGCGCTGATCATCCTGGCGGCGGCCATGGGCGTGGCGGCGATCATCACGTGGGTGCTGATGCCGATCGGCAAATTTCTGCATTACCTGGCGACCGATTCGGAGTTGGCGCGGGTGCGGACGCGGGCGATTGCGACGACGTCGATCTTTACCGCGGCGGTGCTGATCGGTTTGGGGGCGATTCCGCTGCCCGACCGGGCCCGCGCCCAGGGCGTGGTGGAGCCCGCGGATCTGCGGGAGTTGTTTGCGGAGACGGACGGGTTCGTGACCGGCACCCCGGCACTGGCGCTCAAGCCCGCGCGTGACGGGCTGGATATGCCCTACGCGGAGGCGGCGACGACGCTGATTTCGGCGAAGAACCCGGAGCTGGAGGCACAGCTGGCGGGGTTGCGGGCGGACAAGGAGTATTATCGCATTCGGCGCGATGTGGAAGCGGTGAAGGATCCCGCGCACGCGCAGCAGGACCAGTCGCAGATGAACGCCGACGACGAGCAGATCAAGATGCTGCAGGAGCGGATCGCGGGCCTGCAGCTCAAATCGCCGATCGCCGGGGCGCTGGTGCTGCCCGATCTCGAATCGAAGCAGCACGCCTACCTGAGCCGCGGCGATTCCGTCGGTCTGGTCGCGGGCCTGGATCATTTCATCATTCGCGCGGCCGCCCTCAACGAGCTCGCCGGACCCCTGGCCACGGAGGCCAACCGCACCGTCGAAATCCGCGTGCAGGGCCGCCCCGATATCCTGCTCAGCGGCCGCATCAAGCAGATCCTTCCGGCCGGTTCAGACCGGCTGCCCTCGGCGGCGCTGGGGTACCAGATCGGCGGCGAATTCAATACGGCGACCGATGACCGGCAGGGCACCAAGACGGTCGAGAATTTCTTCGAAATCCGCATCGACGACCTGAAGCTGGTCAATGCCCCCAAGGACGTCAAGACCCACAACGCCTACCTCGACGCGCACAAACTTCCTCTTTTCCCCGGCCAGCGCGTGGTCGTCCGGTTCTCCTTCCACAAGAAGCCCCTCGCGGCGCAGGCGTGGACGGCGTTGTTGCAGCTGTTTCAGCGGAAGTTTCACTTCTGAGGGCCTGTGCCGCAGGCACCCCACCTGTTGCGTCACTCCGAGTTCCTTTGTCCTTCTGAGTTCTCATGGCCACGAACGTCTCCATCTTTCCGGGCAGCGAGTCTTCCGAATCCACGATGCCGCAATCCCGTGCGTCGGGTCCGGCGGTGGAGATCGGGATCCCGTCGGCCACGTGGCGCATGCTCGCCTCGCAGGTGCGTACCGAGCCACTGCCCTCGAATCTTGACGCCGCCTTTGATACCGCCCGCGGGTATATCGCCCGTCTGAAGTATCGCACGGGCAGCTATCTCGCCCGGGCGAAGCGGGTGCTGGCGCTTGATCCGCTGTATCTCAAGCTCGCCGACAGCGATCTTCGGCAGAAGGCTTTTGACCTGCGCGCGCTCTTCCGGACGGGCAAGGACAAGCCCCGGGATTTGCTGCATGCGATGGCGATCATCCGCGAGGTGGCGTACCGCAAGCGTGAGGAGAAGCACTACCTCGTGCAGGTGGCCGGCGCGCTCGCCATGACCGACGGATGCATCGCCGAAATGGCCACGGGCGAGGGCAAAACGCTCACCGCGGTGCTCGCGGCGACCATTTTCGGCTGGCGCGGCAAGGGCTGCCACGTGCTCACCGTCAACGACTATCTCGCCAAGCGCGACGCGGAGCTCATGGCCCCGGTGTATGAATTCCTGGGGCTCTCGGTATCGTCGATCTCCGGCGACTTCAAGCCCGACCAGCGCCGCGCGGCCTATCGCGCCGACATCACCTACTGCACCAACAAGGAAGTTTGCGCCGATTTTCTCCGCGACCGCCTGGCCCTTGGGCGTACGAAGGACCTCTCCGGCGCGCTGCTTGGCAAGATGCTGTACGGCGCCGGCACCGACAAGCTCGTGATGCGCGGCCTCGCGGCGGCGATCGTCGACGAGGCGGACTCCATCCTTGTCGACGAAGCCGTGACCCCCCTGATCATTTCCGGCGAAGCGCCCAACGAGGAGCAGGTCGAAGCGTTCAAGCAGGCCGCCGACGTTTCGTCGCGGATGGTGCAGCAGAAACATTACACGGTGAACCACCGCTACCGCGAAGTGGAACTGACGGATGAAGGTTTTCATTATGTGATGGACCTGACGGAGGGGCTGGGGGGCGTGTGGAATGGCGCCCGCCGCGCGGAGGAACTGGTCACGCAGGCGCTCACGGCCCGCGAGTTTTATCTCAAGGGCAAGCAGTATGTCGTCGCCAAGGGGGTGCCCTCAGGCGGGGCCGAGGCGTGCGATCCCGACGAGCCCAAGGTCGTCATCGTGGATGAATTCACCGGCCGCCTGATGCCCGACCGCACGTGGCGCGAAGGGCTGCACCAGGCGATCGAAGCCAAGGAACAGATCCACATCAACCCGCCGAAGGACACGTACGCGCGGCTCTCCTTCCAGCGGTTTTTCCGCTCTTACCGCACGCTTGCGGGCATGACCGGAACGGGTCTGGAAGCGCGTCGCGAGTTCTGGCAGATCTACCACCTGCCGGTCGTGCTGATTCCGACCAACAAGCCGAACATCCGGCGCAACCACAAGGATGTGGTCTTTGCGACCGAGGACGCGAAGTACAAGGCGATCGTGCGGGAGATTCAGCGGTTGCATATGACAGGCCAGCCGATTTTGATCGGCACGCGCTCGGTGAAGCACTCGGAGCGGCTGTCGGAGATGCTGCAGGCGCTGGGCCTGGACCACCAGGTGCTCAATGCCGTGCGCCATGCGGAGGAAGCGCAGATCGTGGCGGGAGCGGGGGCGATGCACCGCATCACCGTCGCCACCAACATGGCCGGCCGCGGCACGGACATCAAGCTGGCGCGGGGCGTGCGGGAGATCGGCGGGCTGGCGGTGCTCGCCGCGGAGCGGAACGAAACCAAGCGGGTCGACCGCCAGCTTTTCGGCCGCGCCGCCCGCCAGGGGGATCCCGGGCGCGCCCAGGCGTATGTGTGCCTGGAGGATGAACTGCTGCAGCGCAACACGCCGCGGCTGGTCCGGTTGTTCCGCGCCCTCTGCGGCAAATCCGACAAGCCGCTGCATAACCCGTTCCTGACCCTGCTTTTCCACCGCGCCCAGTCCAAGGCGCAGCGCATGGCCCGGTCGCAACGCAAAATGGTGCTGACGACCGACGACTGGCTCGACGAATCCCTCGGCTTCGCGGGGACGGAGTAACGGTTCCGGCACCCCCCAGGCTTTCCCACCGGTTCTCAGTTTTGCATCCCGAGTCCCCGATGCTTGCCTCCGCCAACCCCGCCAACCCCTTCGCCCACAATCTTTCCTTCCCGTTGCTGGCGCTGGGCGCGCTGGCGATCATCGCGCTTCTGGCGTTCTTTCCCTTGCGGGCCGCACGCGTGCGGCGGCATTCGCGGGCATCGCTGGTCACCGCCCTCACGCTGCTCTGGGCTCTGTTCGCGGGGGGCGTGTTTGTTTTTGATGCGATCAGCGAGACCCGCTGGAATTCAGAGCAGTCGATCCGCCTGGGTTCGGGCTATCTGGATCCGACGGCTCCTCAGCCTGATGCGCCGCCCTCCCCCGTGCCGCTGTTCCTGATGGTCGCTCTCGCCTACCCCCCGATCCTCGCCTACGCAATGTCGCAGCGGCGGCGCCCGCCTTACGAGTGAGACGGATTCCACCTGCTTCGCACGCAGCAGCGTTTTCAGAGCCGCGACCGTCAGGGAGCGACCAGCTTGTGTTTCGATCACACACCGATCGCTCCCTCACGGTCGCGGCTCTGATTTTCGGCGTGCGCGATAATCAATGGGAATCCCTATGAGATGATCGCCTCACGCCCGCCTCAAAAAAAATGGCCCTGCGGGTCTAGGGGGACACGCAGGGCCGGGTGGGGTTTTCTCGGTTTCACTCAAGGCTGTGGATATCTTACCCACCGAGGAAGCAAAGACGCAATCGCCGGTTATCGGACATTTTGCAAGGGAGCAACGCTGCTGCACCGCCCTTCTTGCGATCTTTTTCACATTTCAGTGAATTGCGCTTTTGGGCAGCGAAAAATGGTAGGTGCCCGGCTCGAGTTTGGTCTGCGGCTTCACCGGCTTGCCTGACTCCTCCGCCGCGTCGGGCAACTTCAGCAGGGCCATGCTGTTGGGCGGGACGGTGACGTCATAGACCACCTTGTCGCCCTCGACATGCCAGCTCGAGGCAATGGTCCCATAGGGCGTCTCCAGCGTGCCTTTCACATACTCCAGCTTGCTGGTGAACTGCGGATCCAGCACAAACTGCTTGAAGCCCGGATGGGCTTCATCAAGGGCAATCCCCGCCGGACCGGAATAGAGCCAGCGGCCCACCGCGCCGAAGGAGTAGTGGTTGAACGAGTTCATGCTGGATGCCTGGAAGCCGCGATCCGGTGTGTAACCGTCCCAGCGTTCCCACATCGTGGTCGCCCCCTGCTTTACCTCAAAGAGCCATGACGGGTAGGTGTCCTGAAAGAGCAGCGTATAGGCCAGATCCGACCGCCCGATCTGCGTCAGCACCGGGTTGATGTATCCCACCCCCACGAAGCCGGTCGTCAGATGCTGCTTCGCCGCCACATCGTCGGCGAGGTGCTTCGCGGCCGCCGCCCGCATGTTTTCTGGCAGCAGATTGAACTGCAGGGCCAGGACATAGGTGGTCTGCGTGCCGATGGTTCCGTCGGCCTGCACAAAACTCTTGTTGAACGCGTCGGCCACGTCGTGGAAAAGCGCATCGTACTTTTTGGCGTCCTCCGCCTTGCCCAATTTTTCCGCCGCCCGCGCGACGATCCATGCGGAGTGCGCGAAATAGGCGGTATCCACGACCATCGTGGTGTTGGACCCCAGCGAACCGGGCGCGGCGGGCGCACCGGCTCCGCGTCCGCGGCCTCCGCCGAAGCCGCCACCCCCACCGAACCCGCCGCCCCCCGGCCCAGCGCCCATGGGGGCGAGGTGGTCGCCGACGCCTCCGGTTACCAGCAGCGTCGGGAACTTGCTCTTGGTGTAGTCCACCCACTTGGCCATGTGGTCGTAGTTGTCGGACAAAAAGGCATCATCCCCGTAGGTGGTGTACATGACCCAGGGGATCACGACCCCGGCATCGCCCCACACGGCGTAGCTCTGGTTTTCCCGCGCCTTGGGGTTGACGTTGTTGAACGCGCCCTGGGGCGATTGCCCGTCGTTGACGTCGATCATCCATTTGGTGAAGAACGCCGCCACGTTTGCGTTGTGCGCGGCCGTGGGAGAGAAGACCTGCGCGTCGCCCATCCACCCCATGCGTTCATCGCGCTGCGGGCAGTCGGTCGGCACGGAGATAAAGTTGCCGCGCTGGCCCCACACGATGTTTTCGAAGAGCCGATTGACCTCTTTGTCGGAGGTCTCGATCGATCCGGTGGGGGGGTTGTCCGACCCGATCACGATGCCCTTGACGTCGTCGGGCGTCAGGTCGCCGGGATAGCCGGTGATCTGCACGTAGCGGAAGCCATGGAAGGTGAAGTGGGGCTCGAAGGTTTCGGTCGCCCCGCCGCCCTTCATCACGAAGGTGTCGAGGGAAATCGCCTGCCGCAGGTTCTCGTTGTAGATCAGCCCGCCTGGCGCCAGCATTTCGCCGTGGGAAAGGCTGATTCGCGTCCCCGCGGGTCCCTTGGCGGTGAGGCGGACGTGGCCCACCATGTTCTGCCCCAGATCGACCACGTAGGTGTCGCCGTAGCGCGTGATCTTCTGCGGCGCGAGCTCCATCAGCTTGCGCACCGGCGGGCCCACCTGGGGGACAAGGGGCACGGCAATGTCGGGCGTCACCACCGCCGGCGTCCACGTGGAATCGTCAAAGCCCGCGGAGGTTACCGCGGATTCGCCCGGCTGCCGGCCGTCGACGATCTCGCCGATCTGCTGGTCCGACCCCACCACCTCTCCGGCGCCGCCCTTCCAGGTCGCATCGCTGGCCACGACCTCCGACGTGCCGTCGGCGTAAGTGATCTCCAGCTGGGCATTGAACAGCGGTCGCCGGCTGATTTGCGAATATTGGGCCAGCCCGGCCCAGCCCACGCGGCCGGCGAACCAGCCATCGGACAAAAGCGCCCCCACCACGTTCTCCCCCGGCTTGAGCAGTGCCGTCACGTCGGTGGTCTGCACCATCACGCGCTTGGTGTACTCGGTCCAGCCGGGATCGAGCACATGGTCGTTGATCGGCTTGCCGTTGATCGAGGCTTCGTAGGTGCCCAGGGCGGTGGAATAGAGCCGCGCCTTGGCGACGGGCCCTTTCAGCGTGAAGGTTTTGCGGAGATAGCGTCCGGGCCCGATCGTGCTGTCAGCGCTGGCCGGGAGGTCCTTGGGGTGGTACGCCCCCAGCACGCTGGCCGCGGTCCATGAGGAATCGTCGAAGTCGGGGGCATACCAGGTGCCCGTGGGTGCCACGGCGGCCTTCCATCCGCCATCCGTGTTGAACTCGATGTGCCGCCCGTCCGCCAGGTCCACGGATCCATGGGCGGCGATGGCGTTGCGCGTGTCCTGGGGGGTCGGCCGCCGCACCGCGAGCGAATAGACCGCGATCGTGTTTTTTCCCGGTTTGAGCTGGTTCACATAGTCGGCATGGAAGGGTGCCGTGTGGCTGCTGGGGCCTTCCTTTGTCGCTGTGCCGTTCACGTACAGCGACAGCAGGCCGTCCGCGTTGGCGTCGAGCGTTGCCGAGAGCACCTTGGCGTCGGCGGGCAACTCAAGCACGTAGCGCACCCCCGTGCCCTGCTGCGCCGTCGATCCGCCGCTGATCCAGCTCGCCTTGGCCAGCGGCTCGGCCATCAGATCGACCCGCGGCAACTCCGCCGTGATCCACTGCCCCTTCCACTCCGTCGCCGCATCCAGCAACCCCAGCTCAAAATGCGCCGGCTTCGACCACTCCGTCGCATCCCCCTGGTCATCCCACACCCGCACCTTCCACTGCACATCCGCCCGCGACGCAAGCGCCGCTCCGCCCCACGGCACCAGCACCGACTGGTCGGAAGCCACCCTGCCCGAACTCCACAACGGCGGCCGCGCCACCGTGGTATCCCCCACCTGCACCGGCGTCGCGACCACCTCATACGCCGTCTGCTTGATCCCGTTGCGCTGGCCCTGCAACTTCCAGCTCATCCGCGGCACCGTGTTGCCGATGCCCGACGGATCCGTCAGATGTTCGACGGTCAACCCGCCG